>NZ_JHVE01000002.1:0-284412 GCF_000619985.1 Prevotella sp. P6B4 | reverse complement strand
CATTGAGGGTCGTCATAGACGATGACGTTGATAGGGTGCAGGTGTAAAGACGGTGACGTCAAAGCCGAGCACTACTAATTGCCCGAGCTCTTTCGCTTCATGCTGATATTATCAGATGTAATCTAGTATCTGAAACAAACTTCTACGGAGGTTTCTTGTGTCGACAATGTCAATAACCTATATCAGGTGGTTATTGCAGTGGGGTCCCACCTCTTCCCATTCCGAACAGAGAAGTTAAGCCCACCTGCGCCGATGGTACTGCAATGCAATGCGGGAGAGTAGGAAGCCGCCGTCTTTTTATAACGAAGTAGGAATCACTTTCGAGTGGTTCCTATTTTTTTTGTTTTTTTTATTTGGTATTTTACTCGATTTGCACTATCTTTGCACTAATGAATCAAGTGAAAGGCTGTTTGGTTTGGTTTGGGCGTATTCATCGGTGCCGAGGGTTTGGTATCCAGTCGCCTACCGATTACTCGTTTGTTCGCTATGTGATAAACGAGCATTGGCCTTATTATGCCTATAAGCAACTGGTGGGCGATGATTGGCTTACCAGTAAACTGGGGCGCCTGTATTTCCGTCTGGCCAATTGGCGTCGGCCTTCTACGATGATGCCCGACTGTTACCAGCGTTATTGGCAGGCTGGTTGTCATCAAACGGTATTCGTACCTAATATTAATAAGGTAGAACTAGCCAGAATTACGATTGAGGACCAAGATGGATGGGAGGCTTTGCTATCTAAATGCAATCAGGATTCCGTGGTGGTTGTTGAAGGTATCTGGCGTGATTGGGTGCGCTGGCATGAGATAGAGTCAGATACAAGAACATCGGTAACCTTTGATCTCTATTACTGCGGTATTGTTTTCTTTGATAAAACAAGATATAAGCAAAACTATAAAATTAACTTCTAACTGTTTATGAGAATAACTAAAGTCTATACCCGAGGTGGCGATATGGGTAAAACATCGCTTGTAGGCGGTCAGCGTGTTTCAAAGGCCAGCGCACGGCTTGAGGCTTATGGAACCGTGGATGAACTGAGTAGTCATTTAGGTTTGTTGGCTTCAATGCTATCCGATGGTGAAGATAAGGAGATGATTATCCGCATCCAGAACTGTTTGTTTAATGTATGTACTAACTTAGCAACCGATCAGGAGCAGACCCCCCTATCCACCTCTGCACATCTTCCTGACGGAGAGATTGAAATGGTTGAGCAAAAGATAGACGATATCATGAAGTTGCTGCCCGAGAAACAGGGATTTGTTTTGCCTGGAGGGACACAGAAGGCAGCTCAGGCTCATGTGTGTCGTACGGTGTGTCGTCGAGCCGAACGTCGTATCGTTGCGCTGTCAGAAGTAGCAAAAATCAGCCCCGAAATATTGCAATATGTGAACAGATTGAGTGATTATCTCTTCGTTTTGGCAAAAAAAATAAATTTTAACGCAAATCAGAGTGAAATAGTATGGCAAAATGTTGGTAGATAGGAAATAATTGATTACTTTTGCGACCAAAATTAAAAGAATCAGTTAAACTAACAACTTGAATTATGTATTGGACACTTGAATTAGCTTCAAAATTAGAAGATGCGCCTTGGCCAGCAACCAAGGATGAGCTTATAGATTACGCTATCCGTTCTGGAGCTCCACTCGAAGTGTTGGAGAACCTGCAGGAGATTGAGGATGAAGGTGAGATGTACGAAAGCATCGAAGACATCTGGCCCGATTATCCTACCAAGGAAGATTTCCTGTTCAACGAGGATGAGTATTAAAGAAAAAATGAGGTTTGAATTTTCAAGCCTCATTTCTTCTTTGTAACCATATCGTGAAAGTACTCCCAGATGAATACCATAGACATCGTGTCGAGCTCGCAATAGCGCAGCAGGGCTTGTCGAAGGGCATCGTTCATGCCTTGGCCCTCGCAGAACATCAGCTTGTTGTAAGCTGTCAGGGCGGCACCACCGTTGGCCACTTCGAAGTCTGTATCATTGGTGGATAGCTGTTCCATTTGGTTCATATCTTCTTCACTCATGCCAATCAGTTCACCTACAGAAGGCAACTGGTGGTAAGGACTGTCTACGTGACCGTCGGCTTCTAGCTTAATCCATGCCAAAGGTTCCGTCTCTTTGATGTTGCAGCTTGGGATGATGGAGCCATAGATAGGCTGGCAGTACTTCTGTTTCAGATAGTCGCTACTGTTCAATACGGCTGGCAGAACCTGCTTGATGCTGTTGCTGCCATGCATCTCGTCCAACTGGTAGAAGTAGCGCTTGACCACCTGCAACAGATCCACCATGTCGCGTTCGCCCTGATACACCAGATTGTGGTTCTTGTCCTTTTCGTGGGTGATGCTACGGATGAAGGCAATCAACTCGTCCTTGTCTGGTTCGTCGCTATCGGCCAACTGACCAGCGATAGCACGCAGGATGCTGTTCTCGTGGGTGGCGTAACGGAAGATGGTGCCGTCGTCGTCCTTCAGCTGATGATACAGTTCGCGAACAAACTCGAAGTTGGGGAACTTCGACACGACTTCGTTCAGATACTGACCAGCATGTTTGATATTCCCATTTTGATCGATGGTGTGGTGCGAGAACTGAAAGGCCACCTGCTCGTAGGGCTTCATGCCATTGTAATAAGGTAGGGCTACGGCTGTGGTCTCGAAGTCAATCATGTGGAGTGGGTACTTCCACGTTGCCATTTCTGCGCGCAGACCGTCTACATCCAGATAGACGTTGCCATTCAGATGCTCTTTGAATCGGCTTAGGATGCCTTCGTTCTTCGTCTCCAAACCTATCTGCAGCCATTTGCGCTGGTAATCATCCAAGCCTGGCGCATCAGGTGTCTTCTCGTTATAGGGCTTCAGTTCCGTTTCGGTCAACTGGTCCATGAAGTATTTCCCCTCGCTCACCCATTTTCCACGATTGGTGCTCAGGCTACTGCCGTTCAGGGTGGCGATGAGCGGACGATGATCATAATCGTCTTCTGTTACCTGTGTCAGCCAACATTCACGCTTGCCATCCTTCTTGTCACTATCGGCTATACAATGGAACTCGCATTTCAAACACTTGCCAGCCAGTTCTATTGGTGCAGAACAACGATGGCCATTACAATAGAAATCGGCTGCCCAATGGATAAACGGCACAAAGCGCATCCCCATGCAGGTAGGATTCTTATCTGTTGTCTGCTCAGTGGTTTCGCCAGCAATGATGGTATCGCAGAGTTCATCCACATCGAAAGGTGTTACCACCTGCACCTTACTTTGGGCTATCCGTTGGCGAGCATCGGGCGCCATTACGGCCTCAGCACGACCTTGCTGGTTCTTCTCTATCTTGAACAGTTGGTTCAGACCATCGATATCTGCACGCTTGCTCTTGTCGGCCATCATCAGGAAAGCCTTGACGCTGTAGTCCTCGTTGGGATACAACTCTTTCAGGGCCTTGCACACCACATATTTCTGGAAAGCTACATCATAGACGTAGGGACGAATGCCGCTGGCTACGGCTCCCTTGGGCCTAGAACTGATAAAATTATCCGTTTCAGGATTCCACGACTTAGCCTTCACCTCTATCAGTTCGATACGGTTACCATCTTTCTTCAGGATATCCACACGCACAAACAGATTGCCGAAGCAGAAGGCCGCCTCAGCGATATTCACCTGGTCGCTTTGCATCAGTTCCTGTGTACGTTGCAGCGATTCCTCGTGCCCCATGATGTCCTCCATGTCACAGTCGTCTGGCACATCGCAATAGATCTTTGCCAGTTCACCCACCTGGAAACCGCCTTCAGCCAACGACTCCAAGAACTCGTCGTTGGCATTGGCGTTCTCATACTCGTCAGGCCGTCCGTAGTAATACAGCTTATGCGGACAGCTCAGCGCAATCTTAAACGCTGATTTGGTCAATAATCGAGAGCTGGTAGCAACCATGATGAGGGCCTTTTAACTTTATGAATACGTTCAGTCAGATTACCTATGTGGTATTTGATATCATTATCGCCAAGGCAGTACCAGTCGTCTTCGTCTTCATCGCTTGGTGCGTCGTAATTGATATGATTGCGGTATGTTCCATCTACATCGTCTGCTATCAGCTCAGTCAGCACCTCTTCCGTCGCATACACGATGGGGCCGGCTAATAGCGGATGGTTCTGCGCTAACCAAGGGAAGAAGTTCTCGTCGAGCGCCTCGTCGTTCATATCTCTTAATGGACCGTTTTCAAGAGCATTGCCATAGACATATACGAGTATCGGGAACAATTCTTCTGGCAACATGTCGAGGGTCACATCGTATTTCACACCATTGATGATCAGACTGACATCAAGCGCATCGATTTCCTGATAGCCCTCGTTGATATCCTCATCAACAAAAAACTCCTTCTCGTCGTCTTGCAGCGTGAATGTCAGCATATCCGTTGTGGGGTCTGCAGGTTTGCGACACCCTTCTTTCTCCATCTCATTGGCGTAAAGGGCAAAGAAGTTGGTTTTCAGTGCACGACTAATTCGCCTCAACAACACCGTATCCATCTCTCTGCGTCGTAGGATGTTATATACATTGGTTCTTGATTTGAAGATGCGCCTGCCCAACTCTCCATGGCTTACGCCCTGGCGCTTCATCTCTTCTTCAATGAGTTTTCCAATATTGATTTCCATAAGCGTTGTTGTTTTTAATTATTATTGTTGCAAAAGTAATCAATAAATACCAATCTGCCAAATTATTATCAAGAAAAAGGTATAGGTTTGACTATTGCTTCAATGGTGTTGATGACTTTGGTAAGTTTGTCAACATCGTCAGGATTGTATTTGCGGTCTTGTTCCAGAATGGCTTTCAGTCCTGTCAATGCATCGACAGGTTCCTCAAATGCCATCTTGTGCAAGTGTTCAGGTACTCTCTGGGGGGAATCTGGCATTGAAGCCTCGAGCAGATGATACAGGAACTTGTAGTATAGCATCATTCCCCAGTTGCCGCTTTCAACAGCAACACTGTGCTGATTGCGTACCTGTATCAAAGGAAGGTTACGAAACAAAAGGTCACTGATTTTTCTCTGTCTGTTGTCTTTTGTTGTAGAAAATTGATGTGCCATAATCTTAATTGTTTTTAAAGGGTTCAACTTAAATTTTCCGCTGCAAAGATACGACATTTTTAAATACCCTCCAATCAAAAAGTGTCAATGTTTTGAACAAGTATCGTCTACGTCACTTTAGGGTTGTTCCAACGTCATCTTACGCTGTTTCCGACGTCATCTACGACCCGTTCCGATGATAGTTTAGGGGGGTAAAGTATCATCGAAACAAGTGCAAAGTGCCATCGGAACGGGTGGAAGGAACGTCAGGAACGAGCTAAAAGTGACGTCAGTTGTGACATCGGTTACGGTTACAACTGTAACCATGTAACCTTTTTGTTGTTCAAGCACTAACCGTAAATGCGTAAAGCATTGTGTATTAGCTTGTTATAGTATTTTGGCTTATCTTTCATATCCTCTGCGGTTACATGGTTACACTTGTAACCGTAACCATTTTTGGGCCGACTTAATGCACGCAGCGATTCGTATCGGTTCTAACAAGGATGCGCATTAGTCCTTACAAGGGAAAAAACTAAGTGCAACAGGGAGAAACACGCCTTCTTACCATCGCTCGCCTATACCCAAACGTTCATGCGCCTATTCCCAAACCGTCGCGTGCCTATACCCGTTTTGAATCGTATTTCAAGGTATAGGCTCTCTAATTGGGAGCCCCATTGCTGTACGACGACGGAAAATTACATCAAATCTTTGGCTGTTCAACAAAAAGTTTGTATATTTGCGGTCGTATTACTATTTAACGATATTGCACTATGACGCAACTAACGGAATCGGAGCATAAGGCACAGATGGAAGATATGGCTCAGTTCGACGAACAGATGCCTTGCGTAGGAATCTTCTGGTACGATACGGAAGAGCACAACTTCTTTGGTGTCTGCAAACAAGAGCTGACGCCCAAGATGGTAGAGGATGCAGCCGAAAACGGTCTCCCCTTCATCAACTATCCCAAACTGCATCGTCAGATATGGGCCAAGGAATACTTCCGTGCACAGGCGACGCATGAGGAAACGAAATTCAAGGGTGACTATACGCAGATTCCTCGTGGCCGTGTGGCTTGGAACATCGATAAGTTCATCGTGCTCGTAGGCCATTGGGCCGATCCCATCCAGGACGAACTGACAGAACTGTTAGTGCAGGAGTTCTCGCTGCCCTACTTCGAGTTCGTTTATGACGAGCACTTAATTGAAGAACACCTAATTATGGAAGATAATGAATATTACCTAAAAAAGGAATTTATATCTTATTTAAAGAATGACAGAGAAGACAAATTAAGCCGACCAGATCAAAAAGCAGGCTATATTGTTTCGATAAGGAGAAATGTATTGGAGAAAATAGGTTGCGAAATACTTATTAATGACATTGAAAAAGCTTTTCAATATAAACGAAGCTATAATAAAGTTTTTGATGGATTAGGTGCTATCTATTCCTTTTTAAAAAAGCTGGTATGGATTAAGAATAATATGCAAAATAATGAAAAGATTACTACTTTTTTAAAAAAATATCAATTGAATGAAAATTCGATAAACAATTGGCCTTCGGTTATTGGTGACTATAAAATCTTTTTAGCCAATTATAGTGGTATAAAACCTAAGACCACAGAAAAATATAGGTATAATGTCACACTAACGGGTTGGAACGACGCTATTAAGAATCTCAAAGAGGAAGGAGATAAAATACTTTCAATAAAAGGTACCGATAGTTTGTTGTCAAAGTTTAAAGACGAAAAATCATTTATTAAGGAAGTGTTAAGTAATTCTTACTTTTTTTCGCCAAAACTAGCAATGTCAAGATTCAAAAAAATTGCAGAGGCTTTTAAAAAAGGTGAAGAATTATATGCTCGTAAAAGTACAGACGATAAGATACAAAAAAATAATTATTTTCTTTTTACGAGTGAAATTAACAATAGTACAAGCACAAAACAAATGCCCATTATTGTAGATAAAGACGGCAATACAAAGGTAAAGGAATTAATAAAAGATGAAACAGGGTATACGGTTAGTGCAGGATATGATTGCAATTTCCAGTATTGCATAATATCTCATATTTGGGGAGATGCTTTTGATCCCCGAAATTTTACAAATTATTGGAATCTTGCCATAGTTCCTGCATGGGCTAATTTCCTGTTAGACAAACAAGGCTCTCAAGACGACTTCACAAGAAAGTTCATCAACACCTTTAAAGCAATATGCATAGCTCATTACAATATGAAAAACATGAAATGGGCGGATATTGATAAGTCCTTTAATAATTTGCAACCTGATGGTCAGATAGAGACAGGTAGTTACACCATAAATGTGATAATGGGAAGAGGGAAAAAACAAGATTACGGCAAAATAGAGCAAACAACGATAACAATATGAAACTCCTCCTCGCAGCCCTCTCGCTCCTGCTGTCAATAGCCCTGATATGTAGCCCATTATACTTGGTCTATATTGGCTTCGTGGGTCCGAATGTCAGCTTTGGGGTGAGGGTGTTGCTCGTGGTGATAGGGCTGGTGCTTTGCCGATTGGTGAAGCCCATCTCTATCATCACGGGCAAGGATTGGAAGATATTTTAGAATCCAATCCTACGTATTTTCTTTTCCAATCGCTCTTGAGCATAATGGGTGATGTTGTCAAATATATAGACACTTAATCCTTTGCCTATAAAATAATAGTATGTACCTTTGCAGCCGATAATAGAAACGTTTAACTTAAAAACATTGGTATGATGGCAACAATTCTTATTGGTATCGAAATTAATCAGCAGTTAACCGATCTCGATTTTCAAATAGATCTGGCAGATGATGTTATTGAACAGATTGAGCGTAAGTACAAAAAGGCCCTCGAAGAATCTGGAATGGATGATGACGATTTTGGTCCAACTTATTATGAGCAACTGAAAAAAGAAGATAAGGAGTTAGCTGATAAAATTGAAGATGCTGCATGGGATACTTTATATTATTTATGGGAACAAGATTACATGGGTGATGATTCTCGTATTCAAGCCATGAGAATAGTGGATGAACAAGACGAAGAAGGAAACTGGTATCAGGATTTTGCTATCGGTAATAAATTTGATTTTGACCTTACTGATTTTCCAAGAATTGTATAAGAAGGTTTGTAAGGATTGGAATCTTTTTAGAATCCAATCCTACGTGCCTTCTTATCTAATCGCTCCTGGTCACAATGGGTGATGAGGGATTGCAGGTTGTCGGCTTCTGTGCCATGAAGGATGCTGTCGATGGCGTGGTGACGGGCGATGTTTTCTATTTGACCTCCGCTGAAGTCGTAACGGGCGGCTAATTGGCTGGCGGCATCCACAGAGAGCGAAGGAATCATGCTCTGCCAGATGTGCTGGCGGGCCTCGACGGAGGGCTTGTTGAACTTGATCTTATACAGAAAGCGGCGCTCGAAGGCCTTATCCATGTTCTGCTCCAGATTGGTGGTGGCGATGAGGATGCCATCAAGGGTCTCCATCTCCTGCAGGATGATGTTCTGGATGCTGTTCTCCATTTTATCCACACCCCGCTCAGCCATCTCCTGACGACGGTTGATGATGGCATCGGCCTCGTTGAACAGCAGGATAGGTGTGCGCTTACAGTCCTTTACCTTCTGACGATAGTCGTCAAACAGCGCCTTGATATTCTTCTCAGAATCGCCCACCCACTTGCTTTTAATCTCGCTGACGTTTACCTGCATGATATCACGACCGGTCTGACGAGCCAGCTGCAGCACAGTCTCTGTCTTACCTGTGCCTGGCGAGCCATAAAACAGACAGGTGAACCCACAGCGGAAGCCCTTGTCCTGCAAGCGCTGACGAATCTGCTGATAATGTTCCTCGTTCAGGAGTGAGGCCAGCTCTTCAACCTGATTCTCCACCTTTTCGTCGTAGAAGAGTTGTCGGCAGGTGATATCCTCGTGATGAGTCAATCCCTTGCGCAACACTTCCTCATCGTTGTTCTTGATGTTAAACTCGTTGAAGAGTGTCCGCTTGGCCTGCATCGTCAGGCTATAGGCCTCGCGATTGCCAAAGCCTCCGTCATGGGAAAACTCAATGAGCCCTTTTTCCTGCAGAGGATGCTTGTTGCCAGCCAACTGTTGACGGATGCACGACCATTGCTGACGATTGTTTATCAGCAGAAACATTTGGCGGTTTGAGATGTAATATTCGTTTTCATTGATTAGCTGGTCAGCAAAATACATCAGTAGCATCTGACTCACCTCGTCAAGGTTGTAGGTCTTCAGTTGCTTCACAAGGTGTAGATGGGGATTGCTGGAAAGAAGCGTGTTGAGGCGTCGCATCAAGGCTTCTGTTGACAGCTCATGCTCATCGTACTGGTCGAAAATTGTATTCACCTCGTTCATCAGATCTTCACTCGAAAGGTCTGTTAGTTTGGCTTCTTCGAGAGGTTCGTTTCTGTTGATGGCTTCCAGAACCTCGTAGGGCACACGATATGTGGGACGTCTGCCACTGCGATTGCATATCACATAGCCTCGCTCCTCAAGGGTATCGATATGTTTGAGGTAGGGCAACAGCTGGAGCGACGTACATCGGAGATGCTCTATAAAGTCCGTCATGTCGATGTGTAAATCAGCATAGTGGCCTACCAACAGCGCCAGCATCAATACGGCAGGTTCTTCGAGTTCCAGTCGCTTGCCAAGATATTCAAAAGGCTTCTCCAGATAGTAGAAGATACTATTGTCCAGGTTAGAGTTCCTTGTTTCCTGAATAATGGCTTCAATGGCTTTGAGTAGGGTGGGTTCCTCATTGCCAAAGGAGAACTGGTCTTCCAGTTCCTCGTCATCTTCGTTTGTAGCCGTCAGTTTTTCTACTAGTTCAGTTTCGCCAACCTTCTCAAAGGCTTCAATAATACTGGGGTGAATGTCGAATTTCTTATCCATAAGCATCCTTTCTTTAATTTAACATCTTTGTTTTCGGATGCAAAGGTAATGGAAAAGATTTAGATGGAATCGAAAAAAGTGTCAATCATTTAGACAGTGCTCGAAACTCTCTATTGACCAGACATTTGCCGCATTTCAGTGACCACTCGGCGATGATAGGAGAGGCTTGCCAAAGCTAGAAATTACTGGCACAATAATGGCACAGAGTAGCGTAATTCGCTGATACTTAGTATGTACTTTAATTTTCAACGAGGATGAGTATTGATCATTTAATTCGGCTAAGAAACCGCGTAACGAACTTAAAAAAGCAGCATGGAAAAATCGTTAAGATTTTCCATGCTGCTTTTTCGGTTATTTAAGTTCAAATATGGACTTGCGACAGGAATCAGGGAGGGGGAATTGGTCATGAAAATGTACATATATAGCAACAAATATGCAAAAAAATACAAAAAAGTTTGGATGAAAACAAAATATGTTGTATGTTTGCAAAATCAATGTTATAAGAATGACATTTAGCGTCAGAGAAAAATAACTGTAATAATTAGGCCTATGAAAAAGAAAAGTATTATTATCTTGTGTTCGGTTGTAGCGGTATGCGCCATTGGGTTGATTACCTCTCACTTTGTTGATTGGTCTGTAAATCATGACGAGGCAGATGGCAACATCGGCAAGGCTGCCCGATTCTCTCGTGAGCAAGTTTCCGAGAAACTTTCTAATATGGAAGAACTCCTTCAGACCGACTCAGCTTTCAAGGATGGTATTGTGGCAGCCCAGGTGGTGATGCAGACACGTGCCGCCCAGTTCGGCACGCTGGCTGACATGTCAAATGAGGCAGCCGGCAACATCCCTGCATTTGCCGAGGTGCTCAAGGAGATGAATGCCAACCGTGAGTTGGTGAACAACGTTGCCAATTCACTGGCAGAGTCAGCCGCTAACCTGAATGCCGCCCTTGATGGTGAGGAGTGCCCCGACTTGGCCCAGTCAACCATCAACGCCTCACTGGCATACACCACGCTGCAGAAGCAGAACAATTTGGCCACCCGTTTCATCGAGACCACCGACAAGTATTTAGAGACTGCTCAGGGCGATGACAAACTGAAGCTTGTCCGCGACCAATGGTTGGAGTACCAGCAGATGACTGCTGCCCTCGAGGGTGACAAGGCAAGTGCTGAGGCATTGGCCAAGAAGGGCAACCTGCTTAGTGCTGAAAAGGCTCTTGCAGCCGTGGAAAATCTTGATCTTAATGCTAAGATTGTCGTGCTGCAAAGCTGCGAGCTGGCCCAGAACATGAATGTTGAAACCAAACTGAGTAATGCTATTCCTCAGCAGACACTCGAGAGAATATGCTCAGTATTCCGTAATGCTGCAGAAGTTACTGTTAAGAGCGTAAACGACGGCCTGGCCCTGAATAATCAGGAGGTTGAGAAGATCTTCAGCAACGCCCTCGATGAGGCCATGAAGAACGCTTCAACTGAAGTTGTTGCCAGCATGCAGAAGTTCGGCTTAAACAATGTCCAGAAAATGGCTAATGCCCGGATAGTGGCTAATGCCCAAACATTGGCTAATGCCCAGATTATGAAGATTGGTAGTGCCAGCAATGTGATGTCTGCTTTCAACGCCGCATTAAATAATGCTGGAAAAATTCAAAACCTGAATCAGAACCAGAACTTCAGCCTCAACCAAACGATTGGCAACGTCATCAGTCAGACAGCAGCTGCAAGTAACAGTGAAAAGCTGAACGGCAAAAAGAAGAAAAGAAAAATTGATTCATGATATCGACGACGTACATGCGTAACAGGATTGCTGTTGTTCTGCTGTCATTGATTCCCTGCATATCCTGGGGGCAGACTCAGACTTATTTCCAATATAAGACGGACGAAGCCACGCTGGTGTTCTTCGACAAGAACCTCTCACGTTACATCCCTCACATGATACGCATGTACCAGAACGGCAAAGCACTTCATCAGCAGATATGGACCAGTGATTCCATCTATCAGCCAGAAGCGCCCTTGCTGTTATTGACAGACTGGGAAGACGACGGTAACGGCGGAGCAACGCCGTTACCGCGTTCTCTTATACAGATCGGCATGGCTCCGTTGAACATGTCGTATTACATCAACCCGTCGAGTGAACGATACCGTCAGCTGTTCAAGCACGAATATACGCACATCGTCATGACAGACAAGTACAATCGTCGCGACCTCAACTGGCGCCGCTTCTTCGGAACGAAGGTGGGCACCGACAACTCTCAACCCATCTCTGCCCTATGGAGCTACCTGAGCGTACCCCGTTGGTATGCGCCCCGTTGGTATCACGAGGGTATCGCCTGTTTCATGGAGACCTGGCTCGGCGGTGGCGTCGGACGTGCCTTAGGCGGCTACGACGAGATGTACTTCCGCAGTATCATCGACGGGGGCGACAAACTCTACTCTGTGGTGGGGCTGGAAACGGAAGGTTCCACGATGGATTTTCAGGTGGGCGCCAACGCCTATCTCTATGGCACCCGCTTCGTGAACTACCTCACCAAGACCTACGGCTACGAGAAGATGATCCAATTCTATAACAGAACGGCCGACAGTCGCACCTTTTTCGGAAAGCAGTTTAAGAAAGTCTATGGACAATCCCTCAGAAAAGTATGGAACGACTGGAAGGAGGACGAGAAGAAACATCAGGAAGAGAACCTTGCCGCCATCCGCCAATATCCTATCACAGAGACCAAGCCGCTAACCCAAGAGCCGCTGGGATCTGTGTCACCATTCGTCTATGACCCTGCTACCCAAAAGGCATACGCCGCCATGAATGCACCTGGCGACTTTGCACACATGACGGAGATCGACCTGCAGACAGGCGAGCAGAAGCGGCTGAACGACATCTACGGCATCCAGCTCTATGACCCTGCTTACGTAGCCCTCGACTGCAAAGGACAGCGACTCATCTATACATCGAACAACGCGAGGATGCGTGGCTTGGAGATCTATGACATCCAGCAGGAGAAGGTGGTGAAGAAAAAGAAGTTCCAGCGCATCAACAGTATTGTTTATGACAATACCCACGACTGCCTTTACGGCCTTTTCTCCAATGGCGGTACACAGTCGATTGTGCGCATGGACCGCGACTTAGAGAATCCTGAAGTGATCTATGCCTTCCCGTTTGGTGTCAGCGTGTTCGACACGGATATCAGTCACGACGGCAAATGGCTGTCGCTCACCAGTCAGGGCGACAACGGCGAGCACACGCTTCTGCTGTTTAATACCGAAGAACTGGCTAACGCCATCTTCAAGCCCGTGAAACTGATTACCTGGAAAGACAGCAACTTAGGACAGTTCCGCTTCTCACTCGACGACAAGTACCTGATTGGTAGCTCCTACTATACGGGTGTCTCCAACCTCTGGCAGATCAACTTAGAGACACGCGAGATGGAGATGCTTTCCAATACCGACATCGGCCTTTTTGCCCCATTGGAGATTACGCCCGGTCAGCTGTTGGCGCTCCAGTTCAAGCGCGACGGACTGCAACCCGTCCTGCTTTCCCGTGAGGTGGTGAAGGATGCCAATGCCGTGAAACTCTACGGTCAACTGGCATACGAGAACAATAGGGAGGCGATGGAACAGGTGGGTCTGCTCAGAGACTCACTGCCCAGGAAGAGCTTCGGCGATGTCTATAACAACATCACGTCCTACAATGTCTTTAAAGAGATGAAGTTCGCTGGGGCCTATCCTATCATCAGCGGTTTTACCGATTCCAAGGCGTGGAATCACATGACCCCCGTGTTGGGCTATCGCTTTAACGTGAACGACCCCGTAGGACTGAGCAGCATGAAACTGTCAGTCGGTCTCTCCCCTTGGAGTAACAACGCCTGGAAGAACAGATTCCATGTTGACTTCGACTGGAAATACTATTTCTGGAACCTCAAGGCAGCCTGGAACCATACAGACTTTTACGACCTCTTCGGTCCGATGCGAAAAAGCCGTAAGGGCTATGTGGTGCAACTGGCCTACGACTATTCCAACTCGCTGATTTCGCCGTACGACAAATCATGGGGCTTCTCGGTGGCTGCCTACGGCGACATGGATGCACTGCCCTTGTATCAGGAGATTGAGGTGCAGGATGTCAGGTCGATGCAGACGGCATCGGTTTACGGGAAGTGGTCAAAGACCCGCACCACATTGGGCGGCGTGATGAAAGAACAGGGCTACGAGCTGGGCATTGAAGGCTATGGCTATCTGGCTGACGGACGAGTCTATCCCTCTGTAGAGGCTACAGGTAACTTCGGCACACTGGTGCCCTTTGACAGAAACACCTCGTTCTGGCTCCGTACGGCAGCAGGTCATAACTTTGGCGACGAAGAGTCGGTGTTTGGCAATACCTATTTCGGTGGTTTCCGCAATAACTATGTTGATAATAGGAACGCCTTCCAATATCGTACATCCTTGGCGATGCCTGGTGCCGCCATCGATGCTATCTCAGCACACTCCTATGCCAAGGCAACGGCAGAGCTCAACCTGCGCCCGCTCCGCCTCAATAACTTCGGTGCCTTGTTCTGCTATCCGACGTGGATCCAGTGTTCATTCTTCGGGACGGGGCTCTCCGCATGGAATCCGAACTCATCACACAAGATGTATTACAGCACAGGTATCCAACTGACTACTGAACTGGTGTTCCTGAATTATCTCAAGACGACGTTATCCATCGGCTACGGGCATCTGTTTGCACCATCGGGATTCGATGGTGGAAGGCATGGTAATAATGAATTCATGATTTCACTCAAATTGTTGTAATGTTATTTGTTGCTGCCATCCTCCCGGTTGTCATCTACATCTTTATAGTCTATAAGATTGACAATTTCTCACTCATCAGCGTAAAGAATCTCTTCATGCAGGTGCTGTGCGGGATGGTGGCAGCATTGGTCTGTTTCGGCCTGTTCCAATTGACAGGGTCGATTCTCTCTGAGAACCAGTCTGAATTCTTCAATCCTGTTTGGGAAGAGATCGTCAAGGCCCTCCCACTCCTTTGGTTAGCCACCCGAAAGAAGATAGTATTCTTCATCGACAGTGTCATCTGCGGTGCTGCCGTAGGCGGTGGGTTCTCCATCCTTGAGAACCTGTTCTATCTCCTGTTGGGCAATGAAATGGGCATCGGCACCGTACTGTTCCGAGGCTTGGAGGTGGCATTGATTCACATGGGTTGCAGTGCTATCATTGCTGCCGGACTTATGCTGGCAGTTCGTATCATTGAACGTTCCCATTCTCGATTAAGCATCAAAAAGAGCGATATAGGAATGTCTATATTTCTGTTATTGGAAGCACCTGTGCTGCACGTGTTCCACAATACATTCCTTCTCAATCCCTTCTTACAGTTCATTTTCGTATTCGGCACCATGGGCGGTCTTCTGGTGTGGACTTATTACTACGATGTAGATATGATCCACCGTTGGATTGACAAAGGTCTCGACAAACAGCTCGCTTTGCTTGACTCCATCAAGAGCGGCCAGTTGGACAACACTCAAACAGGCATCTTCTTAGAGTCTATTAAAGAGAAATTTTCTCCTGAGGACTTTTTCGATATTATCTGTTATGTGCAATTGCATGTTGAGTTGTCGGTAGCAGCTAAGAGCAGGGTAATGATTAGGGAATCAGGTCTGGTGAAAGATCTTCCTTTGACGAAGGAAAACAAGGCATTAATTCTTTCTCAATACGAAGAATATAAACTTCTTGAGCAGAGGTTAGGTAAGGCTGCTAGAATGACCGTCGCCCCTATTGTGAAATATTATCCTGCTGATTTCAAAGCCCTCGAAGACCTTCGGACAGAATGCCAAATGTCATCAGATTATCCCGAACTGGGATAATCTCTCAACGAGTGCTCTCTGAGTGGCATCTGACCTTTATTTGCGCTGCAAAGTCAGGAATAAGTGGACATAGATGGGCGAAAAATGTGTCAATCTTACTGAAATTATTGTTTTATAACGTTTGAATTGTATAATACAAACGAGGATTCAACAAGAGTATAAGTGCTTGATTATCAGTGCTTACTGAAATGTATAAGTGTTAGGGGGCTTATACATTTTATATGTATTATAAGTGTGCGGAAGAAATACCCTAACTTTGCACCTGCATTCAGCTAATAAACAAAACAATTTATGACTAAAGATAAATGAAACGGATTTTATGCTTTTTTATGGCGGCTATGTCAGCCATCAACATGCAGGCTGCAATAGAGCCTGGAAAAACGTATCGCATTGTGTCAGCTAATAGAGAGGGTGCATCACTTTTCGTGAAGAATGCCTCCTTGGTCGACAAAGCAGAAGTGGTGATATGGACAAATACGGATGTGCCAGCCCAGCAGTGGACTGTATTGGATGCTGGTAATGGTGAGATGTTGTTTCGTAATGTCTATACAGGCAAGTATCTGGATGCCAGTAATATGTCGTTAACACAGCGTACAGAACCTTGCTCTTGGATGTTGGTGCCTATTGATGAGGCACAGAAGACCTATCAGCTGAAATTGCAGAAGAAATATCTGCGTGTGTTGACTACTACTGATGGCGCACAGCCCCTGACAGGAACTACTGCTCAGGGATGGCGCTTTGAGGAAGTCGAGCCTCAGAATACTTTCGATGTAGCGGCTCGACGCCGAATGATTGATGGATTTCTGGAGCAGTATGTGCAGTTTAAGGGGCAGAACTATCGCACCTTCATGAATGGAGGCTGGGGCGAGGCAGAGACGATGGAAGCTATACTGGACTGTTACGAAGCTACTAAGGAAGCGGAACTGCTGACACTGTATGAACAGTGTTACCGCTATATGCGCTATCATGTGGGAGCGAGCTGGAACGGTGGTACTGTGGTGAGTGGTTACGATTGGTTCGGCTATGATTTTAACGACGATGTGATGTGGCTCATCATTGCTGCTATCCGTGGCTACCAGAATACGGGCAAACAGATGTATCTCGACGATGCAAAACGAAATTTCGACCTGATTTACAGGCGTGCTTACTTAGGTTATGTAGGCATGTTGCGTTGGGCAGAGAACTCTGGCGACCGTAATGGCTCTAACTCTTGTATCAATGGTCCTGCAGAGGTGGCTGCTTGTTATATTGCAGCGGCTTCGGGTGATGAGAGTTATTATGAAAAAGCGCGTGAGTTGTATGAGAACCAGCGACAGTATCTGTTTAATACTGTCACAGGTCATGTTGATGATAGTGTGGTGTTCAATCCTGATAATAGTAAGGTGGTAAGCCGCAATACCTGGGCTTCGACCTACAACCAAGGTACGATGCTGGGGGCTGCAGTTCTGTTGTATCGCCATTATCAGGATAGTCGCTATAAACAGGATGCCGATCGTATTCTGGCTTTTGCAAAGCGTGAGTTATGTAATGAGTTTGGGGTGGTTCATGTATGTCAGAACGCTGATGGTGATTTCCAGGGTTTTAAAGGAATCCTGATGCGCTATGCAGGACTCTACGCCCGTGAGTTTCAGGATAAGGATACTCAGAAATGGCTTATTGGCAATGCATTCCATGCTTATAATAACCTGAACTCCCTCTCGTTTGGTCATTCTGCCTGGCAGACAAAAGCTGCCGAGAACCATCAGTATAATGGAGTAGATTATAGTTCGTCGGCCTGT
The DNA here is from genome assembly GCF_000619985.1 of Prevotella sp. P6B4. NCBI lineage: Bacteria > Pseudomonadati > Bacteroidota > Bacteroidia > Bacteroidales > Prevotellaceae > Prevotella > Prevotella sp. P6B4. Next base: position 266,844 of record NZ_JHVE01000002.1, on the reverse strand, counting down.
GCCTTTGGTGCATCTACGGCTCTTTCGGCTGCTTGCGCGGTGCCACTCGACCATTATTATGGCGATGATACGGCGATGCGTGAGTTACCAACTATGGCTGGTAGCAATCAAGTTGGTTGCGATGCGCGATGGTACACGCTACAGGGAACGTCAGTAGAACATCCACAGTCGGGCAGACTTTATATTCATGGTGGGAAGAAACACCTCGTCAGACAATAATAACTAATATTATAGATTCAAATGAAAAGAATAGTTTTCAAACAATCAATCTTAGCAGTCATGTTATTGGCTGCATCGCAGGTTCACGCTTTTGATGCGAACACCTTGAGTTATAAATTATCCTTAAAACAGCCTGGTAACAAAGCTGTTGCATACCAGCTGACAAGAGATGGTAATCGCTTGTCAGCATCTGCTGAACTGCCTGTGACCATTACAGAAATGCAGGTGCCAGAAGGTAAGGATATGCGGCTTGTAGTAACGTTGAAGGCTAAGGAACGTGTATACTTTAACTTGGGTATCAGTGCTTCGACTGATTATCAGACGGATGACTGTGAGTTTTATCTGCCAGGCTTCTGGTATCATAAGAACCTGCGTTCGCCTCGTGAGGCACCTTCATTCCATACTTCGAAGAGTTGGAATTTTCGCGAGGACCGTCTGTCATCGCCTCTTACAGGTGTCTTTGACAGTCGCTCAGGTCGTTCGCTCACTGTACTGCGTCAACTGGAAGATTGTGCAGAAGTACTGACCACTCATCAGGAGGGTGAAATTATCTTAGGTGGACGCACCTCGATAGGCTATCTGGGTTTTGATAATGAGAGTGGACATGCCTCATTGACTTTTGGCTATCCTTGGGTTGAAACCCCAAAACGCTATATCCGCAAGCTTACATTGGTGAATCCTGCTACTACTTTTGCTTGTCTTGAAGCTGGCGAGCAACTGTCGTTAACATGGCTCATCCACGAGCATGAGGCCAAGGACTATGGACAGTTCGTGGCTGACACATGGAGCTATTGTATGGAGCGTATCAATCCGCAGCCTATTGATTCACCCTATTCGTCAGAACAGATGAAGGCGCAGTTGGCTAACTACTTCCGTCAGGCCTATGTGGATAAGTATGCCCTCAAATATCACTCTGGTTCCAATCTGCGTTGCGATGATTGCAAACCTGCCGATCATGTCACTCTGGGGTTCGTTGGCCGTGTCTTATTGAATGCCTTCAATTCATTGGAGTATGGTGAACAGACAGGGGAGAAAGTCTTGGTAGATATGGGGCAGGCCATCTTTGATAGTTGGCTGCAGCATGGAATCACTGCTAAAGGCTATTTTAAGGATGATATGCGCATCAGTCACGGAATTCCTCAGGATCAGGATTTTATTCATAGCATCCGTCAGCAGTCAGAGGCAGTCTATGCCGTGCTACACTATCTGACTTATGAGAAGAAACACGGACGTCAGCATAAGGACTGGGAACAAAAGATGCGTACGCTGCTCAATCAAATGCTACTGTTGCAGAAGGCTGATGGCAGTTTCCCTCGCAAATATCGTGATGATCATAGTGACGTTGATGCCTCGGGCGGTTCAACTCCCAGTGCCACTTCGACATTGGTGATGGGTTATAAGTATTTCGGCGATAAGCGTTATCTGAAGGCTGCTAAGCAGACTGTTGACTATTTGGAGAAGAATATCATCTCGAAGAGCGACTATTTTTCTTCTACCCTGGATGCTAATTGTGAGGATAAGGAAGCCGCTATCAGTGCTGTGACTGCCACCTATTATCTGGCCATGGTCACAAAGAAGCAGGAGCGTCAGCATTATATAGAACTCTGTCGCCAGGCTACCTACTTTGCGCTTTCATGGTATTATACGTGGGATGTGCCTTTTGCTAAAGGACAGATGTTGGGCGATCTCGGTTTCAAAAGTCGTGGGTGGAGTAATGTGTCGGTAGAGAATAACCATATCGATGTGTTCGTGTTTGAGTTGCCGCATATTGTCAAGTGGCTTGCTACCGAGACTGGTGAGAAGCACTTCGCGCAGATGTGTGGTGTTATTGAATCTTCGCTCTGCCAGTTGCTGCCAACTGAAGACCGTTTGTGTGGTATCGCTGTGCCAGGATTCTATCCAGAGGTGGTTCAACATACACATTGGGATTATGGACGGAACGGTAAAGGTTTCTATAACGACATTTTTGCTGCAGGATGGACGGTAGCATCTCTCTGGGAGCTATATTCACCCCAGCGAACGGTTAATTTCCTCAAGTAATAGTCCTATATTTCCGTTATACAACCCTATCAAGAGTAAAACTTATAACTATTTGATAATCAATATGTATTATCTGAAAGAGAGTAGATTGTGGGTTATACAAATCGTATTAATTGATGGATAATGAATATAACGAGCTAATTTTGCACCCGAAATCAATCTCAACTAACAAATAAAACAAAAGATGAACAAACAACTATCCAAATTCTGTCACTCCTGGTTACCTGCCGGTTCTGTGATGCTTTGCAGTCTGACAATGTTGATGGCTGCTCCTTTGTTGCCACAGGCTCCTGTCATGATGGCACAAGGCGTACAGACTAATCAGGTGACTGGTCTCGTTACCGATAAGCAGAAAGAACCGCTTATTGGTGTTACCGTAACATTGGTAGGTACTGAAACCCGTGCCATCACAGATGCTGATGGTATGTTCCGAATCACGGTACCTTCAAAAAACAGCGCTACGCTGGAATTCAATTATATTGGATTTGCCAGTAAGCAAGTCAAGGTGAATGGCTCTCGTCTTATCAATGTGATGTTGGAAGAGGAGACCAATGAGTTTACTGAAGTGGTGGTTACTGGTTATTCCAGTCAGAAGAAAGCATCTATCATCGGTGCTATCGAGACCATCCGCCCCTCTGAATTACAGTTTGGTTCTACGCGCACATTATCTAATAACCTGGCCGGTAAGTTGAGTGGTGTCATCGGTATCCAGCGCTCTGGTGAGCCTGGCTATGACGACTCTAACTTCTGGATTCGTGGTATCTCTACTTTCTCAGGCAGCAACAACCCTCTGATCCTGATTGATGGTGTGGAGCGCGACTTGAACAATGTGGATGTGGCAGAAATCGAATCGTTCTCTATCCTGAAGGATGCTTCGGCTTCAGCCATGTATGGTGTGCGTGGTGCTAATGGTGTGATTGTTATCACCACCAAGCGTGGTAAGATTGGCGCGCCACAGGTGAACTTCCATGTAGAGCATTCTATCAGCGAACCCACAAAGATGCCTAAGTTCATGAACGCGCCAGACTATATGACCTTGCTCAACGGCTTGGCTCAGCAGGATGGCGTGGCTTTGCCTTTCACACAGCTGCAGATCGACCGTACCCGTTCAGGCTACGATCCCGACCTCTATCCTAATGTGAACTGGATCGATGCTATCACAAAGGACTATTCATATGCTACACGTGGTAATCTGGATATCAGTGGTGGTTCTGACTTTTTGCGCTACTCTATTGTCGCTTCTTATTTCAAGGAGTCGGGTATCCTGGAGCAGGATAAAAGTCTGATTTTCGATAACTCAACCAACAACCAGCAGTTTAACCTGCGCACCAACATCGATATGGATGTGACAAAGACAACCATGCTCCGTGTGAACATCGGTGGCTATCTGAACCGTTTCAGGAAGCAGCGTTGTGATACTGATGGCGCTTTTGGTGAGGCTTTCCGCACCCTGCCTTTCGTACATCCTGCACGTTATAGCGATGGTGCTATCCCTGTTATCTCTTATCGTGCCAACCCATGGCGTACAGTAACACAGCAGGGTTACGACTTTATCACCTCAAGTAAGATCCAGACCTTGTTCAGCGTAGAACAGGACCTGAAGATGATCCTGCCAGGACTGAAGGCGAAGGCTTTGTTCAGCTTCGACCGTTGGAACCGTAGCCGTCGTAGCCGTACTGCTAAGCCTGCTACCGTGTTCCCTGCTACAGGTCGTGATGAGGAGGGTAACCTGATCTACTCTCAGCACGAGGCTGGTGACGAGTCATTAGGCAACGAACAGGGTAACGAATATGGTAATACACGCGTATACTTTGAGACCGACCTGATGTATAGCCAGCGTTTTGGTAAGACCGACATCGATGCCATGTTGCTCTACAACCAGCAGGCCTACGATGATGGTAGTATTCAGGATTATCGTAAGCAAGGTATTGCAGGTCGCTTGTCGGCAACCTACGATAACCGTTATGTGGCTGAGTTCAACTTCGGTTATAATGGCTCTGAGAACTTTGCTAAGGGCAAACGTTTCGGTTTCTTCCCCTCATTTGCTATCGGATGGCTGTTGAGCGAGGAGCACTTCATGGAGAAACTGAAGCCCATCTTCCACAAGATTAAGTTCCGTGCCAGCATCGGACAGGCCGGTGATGATAATATCGGTGGTCGTCGTTTTGCTTATCTGGGTACACTGCTCACTAATGAGCAAGGTTACATCTGGGGAACGAATGGTCAGCGCAACTATAACAGAGATGGTGCCAAAGGTATTACAGAGGGTGAGATTGGTGTTGACAACCTGACTTGGGAAACTGTGACTAAGAGCAACCTTGGTATTGAACTTGGTTTGTGGAACATGCTCGACCTGAACTTCGATATCTTTGGTGAGAAACGTAAGAATATCTTCATGCAGCGTAGCATCATACCAACACAGACCGGTTTCGTGAAAGCGCCTTGGGCTAACTTCGGTCAGGTGTCTAACCATGGCTTCGAGGCAACGCTCAACTTCCACAAACAGTGGAATAAGAATCTGTTTACCTCAGCCTATGGTAACTTCACCTATGCCAAGAACCGCGTGGATGAGAAGGATGAGCCCGAGGCTCTGAAGGGCACTCACCGTTCTGCTACAGGTCGCTCTATGAACGAACTCTGGGGCTTGAGAGCTGAGCGTCTGTTCACCTATGATGACTTTAACGCTGATGGTTCCCTGAAGGAGGGTATCCCTTCACAGGAGGGAGTGGGCGCAGCTGTACTCCATCCTGGTGATATCAAATACGTGGATGTGGATGAGGATGGTGTTATCACTGAGGCTGATGAGGGCTTCATTGGTGGTACCGAGGATCCACGTATCGTCTTCGGTTTTGGTGGTGTGATCAGCTACAAGAATGTGGACTTCAACTTCTTCTTCCAGGGAACAGGTGATATGTATCGTGTCATCGGTAACCAGCCTTACTTCCTGCCTGGTGGTGGTACCACAACCGAGGGTAATGCATACAGCTATAACATCAATGACCGCTGGACAGAGGATAATCAGGATGCTTATGCTTTCTGGCCACGCCTCACCTATGGTCCTAATGTGAACAACTACCGTCGCTCTACATGGTGGAAGAAAGATATGAGCTTCCTGCGTTGTAAGACGATTGAGGTGGGCTATACCTTCCCCAAGTCTTGGCTGCAGAATTTCTATGTGAAGAGCTGCCGTGTGTTTGTCAGCGGTAATAACCTGTTCTGTCTGTCGTCATTCAAACTGTGGGATCCTGAGTTGGGTACCAACGATGGTTTGAAATATCCAATGAACCGTTCTGTAATGTTCGGTCTTGACATTAACTTTTAGTTTATAGTTTATCGTTATGAAGAAAAAACTTCTATATATATTCTGCGCCCTTAGCGCAATCAGTGGCTCGTTAGTGTCATGTTCCGATTATCTTGACAAAGAGCCAGATACCGAGCTCACCACCGATATGGTGTTTGAGAACCGTGAAAAGGTCTATTCTTGGTTGGCCTATGTGTATAATGTAATCCATACGCCTGATAAATGGGCACTGACGTCTGACGGTTACGAGGTGTTTGCCGATGACCTCACACCCTCTAAGCGCTGGCAGCAGTGGGACTGGAGTAAGGTCATCCCCAAGATCTTCGGTCAGTGGACGATCAACTCACAGTGGGAGGGTAACTACTGGCAGATGATGCCCCGTTATATCCGTCATGGTTATATCTTCAATAATATGGTAAAGGCTATGCCTGACCACGATCTGCCCCAGCAGGAGGTGGATAACATGAAGAATGAGGTAAAATTCCTCACCGCCTATGGTTGGTGGCAGTTGGCTGAGACTTATGGTGGTATCCCCTTCAAGCCCGATTATATCGCACCAACCGATTTCAACCTCTCTGACCTGATGGTTGGTCAGTCTAAGTTTGATGATGTGGTTGACTATTGCGACAAGCAGATGCTGGAGGCAGCAATGGCATTGCCTGCAGTCTATGATGATCCTTCAAAGTATGGTCGCATCAATCGTATCATGGCACTCACTGTACGTTCACGAATGCTACTCTTCGCTGCCAGTCCGCTGGTTAATGGTAACCCTTGGTATAAGGAGTATGTAAACGATAAGGGCGAGCAGATCTTTAATCCTGAATACGATCCACAGAAGTGGGTACGTGCAGTCGATGCATTGAAACTCTGTATTGATGAGGCTGAGAAAGCCGGTTATGAGCTCTATACGGAGAAAGGTCCTAATGGTGACGTCGACCCCTTCATGAGTACCTATAATGTGCACATCAAACGTTGGAGTGAGGGTAACCACGAGATTACCTTCCCTGTCACCAAGGATAACAACTATAATTTCTTCCTCACGAAGGTGAGCGTGCGTGAGTACGGTGGCGGTAATGGTCTGGGTGTTTATCAGGGGCTTGTTGATGCCTTCTTCACCAAGAACGGTCTGCCTATCACCGATCCTAACTCTGGTTATGTAGAGGAGGGTATGTCAACGGCTGTTGATGACCGTTCGGATGTGACCAGCTGGGAGTTCGGAACTGGAAAACCTGGTGAGGTGACAGCTCGTGGTACTTATAACATGTACTGTAACCGTGAACCACGTTTCTACAATGCCGTTTCCTTCCATGGTGCTTGGCTGGCTGTTGGTAACCGTAAGTACAATTTCTTCTATAATGGTCGTGACAATGTACAGACCTCTTCACCTCATGATGCCCCACAGAATGGTTACCTGGCTCGTAAGAGTTTGAATGTACTCGATAATAATCTGACAGGTGCCATCACCCCACGTCAGGGCTTTACCTATCGTCTGGCTTTCACTTATCTGGACTATGCTGAAGCGGTGAACGAGTGCTATGATAATAGCGCATCGCGCCAGGAGGCGCTGAAATACCTGAACCGTATTCGTGTACGTGCCGGAGTGCGTCAGTATACCACAGATGATGTGACCGAGATGGATGAGAATTACATCCATGTCGATGATACCCAGGATGAGCTGCGTCGTGTGATCCGTGCTGAGCGTCGTGTAGAGCTCTGCTGTGAGAACAACCGCTGGTATGATATCCGTCGTTGGAAGGAGGCTGAGAACCTGCCTGAGATGTGCGGTGACTGCTATGGTATGAACTTCCAGGGCAGCAATGCCAACGAGTTCTTCAAGCGTACGGTCTTCCAGACACGTATCTGGAAGAAGCAGTACTACTGGATGCCAATCTATATCGATGAGTACGAGAAGAACCCCAACCTTCGTGAGGCACCGTTCTGGCTTAATAATTAATGATTAATAGTTTAAAGGAAAATAATATGAAGAAATATATATGGACCTTCAGTGCCTTATGCATGGGCTTGCTGCTGGGGTCATGTAATAAGGATCCAGAGTATTTTAGCCTGGAGACCTATCCCGATGAAATGCATATCAAGAGCTCTGTGGAGGAAATCGTGCTCAATAAGGGCATTGCTGATCAGGCGGCCGTAACCTTTACGTGGGATGCTGCGTCAAGTCCTCTCTCTGCTACTGATGAGGTGACCTATAAGATGTGTCTTTATCCCTCTACTCAGAAGGATAGCAAATCAGACTATATCGATCTGGGTACTAATCTTACATATTCGATTACACACGATGAGTTGAATACAATACTCTCTAAGTGGACGCTGCCTGGACAGGCACTGAAGGTGACGGCTCAGCTGCTGTCTGTTGTGCACAATGAGCAGCATTATGTAAAGCCAGAGGTTTCAACTGTAGAGTTCACCGTGACTGGTTATGAGAAATATCCACCCTATATCTATATGCATATGACCACTGATGGCGGACAGAAGGTGTCACAGCGTCTGGAACAGCGTCAGTTAGGTACAGGTATCTATGAGGCTACGCTTGATATGTCGCCTTGTAATTTCCACTTTGCTACAACCATCGATGCGGATTATCCTGCTTATGGTATGGCTGATGGCGGTGATGCAGAACAGATGGAGTACTTCACTGATGGTACGATCCGTGATTTCCGTTTCGATGGCATTGGTAAGCGTACGGTCATCGTGGACACCAATACAGGCTTCAACGACTGCCGTGTATTAGACATCGTACAGTTGCCCACACCAGGTCAGATATGGATCTGCGGTAATGGCTGCTCTGTAGGTTGGAATACCAATACCACCAACGGACGACTGGAGATGGTTGGTACGGCACGTGAGCCCTATTACTACGCATGGACAGGTGACTTCATCGCTGGCGGTGAGCTCAAGATCGGTGTAGGTGGCAGTTGGGGGGATCCATTCTTCTTCGCTCCAGAAAACAATGCTGATCCTTTGACCGATCATCGTTTGTCAACCTTCCGCTATCAAGATGATGGTGGCGATGTGAAATGGGTTCCTTCTGTCAGTGGAAGATATACGTTTACACTATGCCTGCTGGCCACAGATATGTGGACAAAATTTGAACCAGCAAATTAAGTTAATTGCAAATATAGTATGATAATTAAACCGTTTCTTTGCTTGATCCTGGCTGTATGCGCCTTTTCTGGCGCATACGCCGGTGATGGCTCAAAGACTTATCAGAATCCTGTAATCAATTACAGCTTGCCTGATCCTACAGTTATCAAGGCTGCTGATGGTTTCTTCTACCTGTATGCTACCGAGGATACGCATAATGTACCTATCTATCGTTCGAAGGACCTTGTGAATTGGCGTTTTGTCGGCACAGCTTTCAACGATAGGACTCGTCCGATGGACTACTGTCCTGGAGGAGGTATCTGGGCACCGGATATCAATTATGTTGGTGGTCAGTACGTGCTCTACTACTCAAAATCGGAATGGGGGAAAACTTGGGAGTGTGGTATTGGTGTGGCAGTCAGTGATCGCCCTAATGGCGGATTTCATGATGCTCATAAACTGTTTATCTCAAGTGAGGTTGGTATAGAAAACTGTATCGATCCTTTCTTTATTCAGGATGATGGTCATAATTACCTCTTCTGGGGATCATTCCACGATATCTATGGCGTGGAATTGACTGAGGACGGACTGGCTGTAAAAGAAGGATGTGTTCCAAAAAAGATTGCAGGCGGTCTGATAGAGGCCACCATGATTGTCAAGCATAATGGTTATTATTATCTGATTGGCTCTGCTGGTTCTTGTTGCGAAGGCGCTAACAGTACCTATCGTATGGTTGTCGCTCGTTCGCGTAACCTCTTTGGACCTTATGTTGACCGTAACGGACGTTCAGCTATCGGTGACAACTTCTCTATGTTGCTTGGCAAGAGTCCAGAAGTATATGGCCCGGGGCATTGCTCTGAGTTTGTGCAGGATGATGCTGGACAGACTTGGGTCCTCTATCATGGTTTTCAAGCCAGTGATGTGGATGCAGGACGTGTTACTTATCTGGATCGTGTGGAGTGGGGATCTGATGGCTGGCCGTATATTCAGAATCAGGAACCATCTACCGAAGCAGATGTTCCACTCTTTGGTGAAGCTGCTGGCGTAGAGAGTGTTACGGTAGATAATAACTATATCTTTATGCCAACAGAAAATCGTCAGCTGATCCGTGTCGATGCTCCTTTTGATGAAGCATTTAGCTGGCAGCTTATACAAATGAATGGTATGACAATGGGAAGAGGTAGTGCAAGTCGCACTGCCATCATAGATACAAGTCATATAGCAAGTGGTCCTTATTTCGTGAGACTCAGTGGAAAAACTGGTGTTAAGGTTGAGAAACTGATGAAGTTGTGACTCGTGCTGTTAGCATGTCAATAGGCACTTAGTGACTTTGAACAAGTCATTAATTGCCTATTGGTTTATTTCAGAGTTAATAATTGTTATAATTTGAATTGACATAGTGCTTTGTTAGTTTTTTATCTTTAACTTTGGCTGCAATTAACGAAAGTACTGACTAAATGAAAATTAAAAATCGTATACTAATATGTGTATTGGTATTGTTTGTTTTGCCTGTCCATGCCTCATTAGATAAAACGACTGCTGACTGGCTTGATAAACTTGATGCCAGTCTTGCCAAGCGCAGTTATTTTGAAAAACAGCGTATTGATCGTATTCAGAACCTAAAGGATGGCATGGCGAAAGCCCAAGCAGAGGGGCGTGAGTTTGCGCAGACATATGCCTTATTCGATGAATATAAAAGTTATCGCTATGATTCGGCAAGGCACTACGCCTATGTTTGTTTAGACATTGCTACCCGTCAACATCAGGACCAAGAAATAGCCCAGGCAAAGTTAGCTATTGCATTCTCCCTGATTTCGGCCGGAATATTGAGTGAGTCGCTTGATATTATCAAGACCATTGATAAAACACAGTTAAGTAGTGGTTTATTGAAGGACTACTACGAAATTAATAGTCAGTTATGGCGTAGCATGGCTGATTATGTGAAGGAAGATCCCTTCTATACAAAGTATATCACGTGGAGCAATGCCTATCTGGACTCTGTGAAACAGGTGGTCCCTTCAAATTCCTGCATATGGTGGTCTGTTACCGGTTCCCGGCAGATGCGTGACCATGAGTATCAAAAAGCACTCGCATCTTTTGAGAATGTGTTGAATGGTTGTGGCAATGATCTGCATCTGCGTGCTAAGACCATGGCAGAGATGGCATGGGCACATATTTGGCTTGAACATGAGGATAAGGCGATTGTTTATTTTGCTCAGTCTGCTATTGCCGATAATGAAACGGCTACCCGCGAAATTACTGCCCTTTATCATTTGTCGCGTTTGATATTCAAGAAGGGGGAACATGAACGAGCCAGTATCTATGTACATCAGGCCTTGGAAGATGTGAACTTCTATGGTACGAGACTAAGAAAGGTGGAAATCAACGATATCCTTCCCATTATTGAGCAAGATCGTTATGATATGATGCGTGGTCAGCGTAACTGGCTTTTTGTGGTATCGGGCCTGTTTATCATTTTGTTATTGGCTTGTTTGTGGAGTTACAGGACAATTCGTAGGAAGAATCAGAAACTGACTGAAGCCAGAGAGACGATTGCCGGACAGTTGGAACAGTTGAAACGTAGTAATCTGCAACTACAGGAAGACGCAAAAATTAAGAACGCCTATATAGGCCGTTCATTCTATACAAATGCTGAGTTTATCACCAAATTGGAGAAACTCTATATGGCAATTGATCGTAAGATTGCTACCCGACAGTATGAAGATCTGCGTTCGATGATGAAGTTATCGAATCTCAATAGTGAGCGTGAGAATATGTATGAAGCATTTGATCAGACATTCTTAAAGCTATTCCCCGATTTTGTGGAACGCTACAATGCTTTGTTTGAGGAAAGCGAACGCAAAATGCCCCCTAATAAGCATTCTTTGACTTCTGAGATGCGTATTTTTGCACTTATACGTTTGGGTATCAATGAAAGTGAAAGAATTGCCAAGTTCTTGGATTACTCCGTTCATACAGTTAATACTTATAAAACAAGAATAAAAAACCGTTCGTTGATTGATAATGAGCAGTTTGAGAGTGTGATTATGGAAATATAGCGGGTTGTTTGATATATATTTCTATTATACAAACAGACAATCTGGCAAAAAGGAAGTGGCTGATTATCAGTCACTTCCTTTTTGTATAAGATGATATTGATTATACTTTTACTTACTTTCTTCGTTAAATGCGTGATTAACCGTACCTTTGTCCGAGAAAATTTAAGAATAACTATTTTAATATGAAACGTATTTTTGCTTTTTTACTTGTTCTGTTTGGTCTGAACCCGGTGTGGGCTCAGAATCTGAATCCAATGGCGCACCCAGATGCCGTTGTTAGGTCAGGCAAGGCACGCTTTACAGTGTTAACTCCAGAGATGATTCGTATTCAGTATAGCGATCGTGCTCTTTTTGAAGATCGGGCTACCTTTGCAGTTGTTAATCGTCGTCTGCCAGTTCCTGAGTTTACAACTGAAAAGAAGGACGGTTATCTGGAGATTAAAACATCAGCTCTTACTCTTAAATATAAGATAGGTGGTGTCATTGATGGTCGTCATCCTTCTGCTGACGTGCTGAATATTAGTTTCAATCTAAATGGACGTCAGGTGTTGTGGTATCCTGGTAAGGATGACGCACTTAACCTGAAGGGAACAACCCGTACCCTTGACGGACAAATAGGTGACAATAAACGTCAGGAATTGGAGAACGGATTGTTGTCGCGAGCAGGTTGGAGTATCATTGACGAGTCACCATTGACCCGTCGTGGTGATGGATCAACCACTTTCGTTTTTGATAAACAGGTAGATGGTATTGACTGGGTGGCTGAACCTGTGGATAAGCAGGCTATCGATTGGTACTTCTTAGGTTATGGTCATCAGTACAAGAAAGCTTTGGGCGATTATGTGAAGGTGGCTGGACGCCAGCCAATGCCTCCTCTCTTTGTACTTGGTTATTGGTATAGCAAATATCAGCGTTATACTTCTGACGAATTCATGGAGATTGTCAATGATGTAAAACGATTCCATATCCCCATGGATGTGATGATCTTTGATATGGATTGGCATACAGAGGGGTGGACTGGTTGGACTTGGGACCGTACAGCCATACCCGATCCAGAGGGATTGATAGACTGGATGCATCAGAATGGTTTAAAGGTGTCACTGAATCTCCACCCTGCTGATGGTGTGGATGATGATGAGGATTACTTCGATAGTCTTCGTGTAGATATGGGACTGGATAAGCAGACCAAGGTAGTTCCTTGGAATCTAAGTGACGGACGATTCTACCACCATATGTTTAAAAACATCATCCGTGCTCGTGAGCGCCAAGGTGTTGACTTCTGGTGGCTTGACTGGCAACAGAACCTTACTAGCAAGTATGTAGATGGTTTGGGCGAGACTTTCTGGTGCAATCATGTATTCTATAATGATATGCGTTTGAATCGTCCTGATCGTCGTCCACTGATTTTCCATCGCTGGGGTGGATTAGGTAGCCATCGTTATCCTATAGGTTTCTCTGGTGACTCTTTCACAACCTATGGCACACTGGCTTGGCAACCATATTTTACCGCTACTGCATCAAATGTCGGCTTCGGCTATTGGGGGCATGACTTAGGCGGACACCAGCAGACGGGCGGTAATGATCCGGAAATTTATCTGCGTTGGATGCAGTTTGGTGTGTTCACACCAGTTTTCCGTACACATGCCACTAACTGGGAAGGTATTGAGCGCCGTATCTGGAAGTACGAGAATTTTCCTTCACTGCTTGAGACCGTGAAGTTGCGCTATGCATTAATGCCTTATATCTATACTGCAGCCCGTCAGGCTTACGATACCGGTGTCAGCTTGTGTCGTCCTCTGTACTATGAGTGGCCAGAAGCAAACAATGCCTATCTGTTTGAGGATGAGTATATGTTTGGTGACGATATCCTGGTTGCTCCTGTGGTAACTAAGCCAGAGAACGACGGCATGACTCCTCGTCGTATTTGGTTACCTGAGGGACGCTGGTTCGATGTTTGTAGAAATAAGGTGGTGACTGGTAATCGTATTTTTACCGATCGCTATGCTATGGAAGAGATTCCTTACTTCTTCCGTGCAGGTAGCGTCATCGTGAATAATCCTCCTATGATGAATCTAAATACTCGTCCTGACCGTTTGATATTGAAGGTGATTCCTGGTGGTAACGGCCAGACTTCACTTTACGAGGATGAGGGCGATACCGAAGGGTACAAGATGGGGGCTTATACAACTACCACCATCAGCCATGAGGGGAACTCGTTGATTATCCATCCACGTGTAGGCAATTTCCCAGGTATGCCAGAGGCTCGTTCCTATACGGTAGAGTTCCTTTCTGTCAATCGTCCTTCTGCTGTGAGCATTGACGGACGCCAGATAGATAGCGCTTCTTGGAACTATCAGGAGAAGAGTCGTGTGCTGACGGTGAATATACCTCGCACATTGTGCCAGAAGAAAACAACGGTGACAATTAAATAATGATAGCAGTATGAAAAAGATATGCATGATGATTGTGGGTCTGATTACATGTATGAACATGTTTGCCCAGCAGTATCAGGAACTATGGATTACAGGTTCTGCTGTTCCTGGTGGTACTCAGAAGTTAATAAAAGTAAGTGATAACGATTTTAAATATGCTGGACGACTGCAAGCTGGTGAACTACGTATTTCGACTGCAAAGAAGATGCGTAAGGGAGCCTGTTATCTGGCTCCGAATCAGCTTGATGCCAATATCGTTAACAAAGGAATAGGATACAGCGAATCAGTTGATGTGAAGAATGCAACTTGGCAGGTTGTTGTGAGTGAAGATCGTTACCGTTTCCATATTGATACGGAAAAAAAGCAGTTGCGTGGTGAATTGTTCCAACCATGGGGTGAGTTGTTCTTAGCAGGCGGTGCTACTGAGGTGGGCTGGAAGGCTGAAGGACATATGCTGCTGATGAAGCAGAGCATGGACAATCCTTGTGTATGGACCTGGGAGGGAGATTTGAAACAACATCCTGAGGTAGAGGAACCTGGTAGTTTCAAGTTCCAAGGGCAGGATCGTTGGCATCCCAAATCGATTCATCCTTATGTGCAGGGAACCGATATCTTAAAGGATGCGCGTTTCCGTACAGGAGGTCCTGATACGAAATGGACGCTTTCGCATGATGGACGTTATCGTATCAAGGTCGATCTGTTCAATGAAACTATAGAAGCTAAACTGGTGAAATAAAGTATTTGAAACATTATTCGTATTTAGTTAATTATTAGGAAGTATGACTGAAAGAATCAGTTTGTTCTTTGGATGTCTGGCCATTGTATCCACAGCAATGGCTCAGACAGCCTTCATGACCAATGATAGTGTGGCCGTTTTTTACCCGTCTCATTATGATGCCAAGCAGCACCAACCTTCTCCCATCTTCGAGCGTGAGCCGGCCACTGTAAACCCACTGACTACCAATTGGCCATTACATGTTGAGTTCAGTGAAAAAGGCGGTCGTAGTCAGGCGACAATCTCTGTGCCTGATGATGTGGATTTCTATGGAACAGGTGAAGTAACAGGTCCATTGCGTCGAAACGGTCGTACTATTGAATTATGGAATATCGATACTCCAGCCTATGGTACCGATGGCGGTTCTCATCTTTATCAGAGTCATCCTTGGGTTATGGGACTCCGAAAGGATGGTACTGCCTTTGGTATTATTGCCGATAATACCTGGCGACAGAAAATAACAACAGCAGACCATTTAGTGACTTTTGATAGCGAAGGCCCTGCTTTTCGTGTATTTGTCATTGAACGTGAAAGTCCGCAGGCGTTGATGCAGGCTTTGGTTAATTTGACTGGCAACATGTCGTTACCTCCTCTTTGGTCACTTGGCTATCATCAGTGTCGACATACTTATTATCCAGATAGTAAGGTGATGGAGATAGCCGACCAGCTTCGTCGTCATCGTATCCCCTCAGATGTGATATGGATGGATATAGATTATATGGATGGTTATCGTATCTTTACCTTCGATCCCAATGGTTTTGCCAACCCCAACAGACTGAACGACTATCTTCATCAGAACAACTTCAAGACGGTTTACATGATTGATCCGGGTGTCAAGGTGGAGAAAGGCTATTTCGTGGATGACCAGGGGACTGCCAGTGACTATTGGGTGAAAGACCGTAACGGCAAACCTTTTGAGGGTAATGTGTGGCCTGGTGCTTGTCACTTTCCCGATTTTACCCGTCCGGAAGTCCGTACATGGTGGGCTACACTTTATAAAGACTTTATGGCTAAAGGTGTTGATGGTGTTTGGAACGATATGAACGAACCTGCCGTATTCGATATGCCAGAGAATACGATGCCACGTGATAATCAGCACGACGGGGGCGAGGGGGTGACCGCAGGGGCACATCTGCGTTTTCATAACGTGTTCGGATTGAACATGGTACGTGCCAGTCGTCAGGGGCTGCTGTTGGCTAATCCGCAGAAGCGTCCTTTCATCCTGTCACGTTCAAACTTCTTAGGTGGACATCGTTATGCAGCCACTTGGACAGGAGACAACCTGTCAGCTCCCGACCACATGAAACTAAGCATCCCTATGTCGCTGACGCTTGGCCTTAGTGGACAACCTTTTAATGGACCAGATATTGGTGGATTCTGTGAAAATTCTAATGCAGAGTTAGTGGCACAGTGGACAGCTATAGGCGCCTATTTCCCCTTTGTTCGTAATCATAACACAAAGGGGACGATACCTCAAGAGCCATGGGCCTTTTCCCAAAAAGTACTGGATGTATGTCGCACAGCGATTAACCGTCGCTATATGTTGATGCCCTATATCTATACCTGTTTCCGTGAGGCTAGTATCAATGGTATGCCAGTCATGCGTCCGTTGTTTATGAATGATCCCAAGGATCTGAGTCTTCGCAGGGAGGATCGTGCATTCCTGTTGGGCGCTGACCTGATGGTTCGTCCACAGTGGGCAACAGAGGTGGTACAGCCCGATGGAGGTAGCTGGCAGAAGCTGACACTTGAGAATAATACGGATAGCTATCAGGCAGAATTACGTCAGCGTCCGGGTTCAATTATTCCTTTGGCAAATCTGGCTCAGAGCACGGCAGAAATACGTACTGATTCGTTGACTCTCTTGGTATGTGTTGACCGCAATGGCTTTGCAAAAGGACAGCTGTATGAGGATGAAGGCGATGGATTTGGCTATCAGAAAGGACAATATCGCCTTACTGAGATGAAAGCTGTGAAGGAAAAGAATGTCCTGAAGGTTACGCTCCGTCAAAAGGATGGCTTGATGTCACCAATCGATCGGAAAATCAGAATCGGTTATGTGTGTGGTGGCAAGGTGAAGTATAGTCCTTGGAAAACAGGTCGTGATATAACTATTTCCCTTTAATATTAACTTAATCTGTTTCTTATGAATAGAATTACTACTTCTTTATTGTTTACAATGCTTTTTTGCCTGACAAGTATCAGTGCATTTGCATTGGGATCTGTTGATGGCGTCTACCAGATTGGTAATGCCGATGAACTCTTGGCGTTTGCCCAAATAGTAAATACTGGGGGAAACGATGCTAAGGCTGTACTTACTGCTGATATTGACATGAGCGGTAAGACATGGACTCCTATAGGTGATGATGATCATCGTTTTGTTGGCACATTCGATGGCCAGTATCATATGATTGATCATCTTGTATTCGAGGGTACTGATAAGGTTGGTATCTTCGGTGTTGTCAGTGGTGGATGTATTATCAAGAATCTGACAGCTGGTCCAAACAACGTGATTAAAGGTAATAGCATGGTTGGCGGTATTGTAGGATGCTCTGCAGGTAGCGAATGGGTGACACTTGAGAATGTGGGTCATGAAGGCTATGTAGAGGGTACTGGCAATAACTGTTGTGCTTTCTTTGGCGTTGTAATGAATGGCGGCCCTGCTACCAGAATGATTAATTGCTATAATACGGGCAATATTAAGGCTGGAGGTGAAAGCGCTATCATTACCGGCTGGTTTGGTGGACATGGTAGTGTAGAGGTAAAGGGTTTCTGGAATACTGGTGAGATCCTTGCTGGAGGCGACAATGACAATAAGGCTTTGTGGCGAAACAATTCAGGAATCACCAAGGAGCGTATTTTCAATATTAACAACGATAATGGTGCAACCGTTATTGCTGATGGTGACTTGGCTTCTGGTAAGCTGGCTTTCCAGCTGAATGGTAATGCTGATGCCGGTGCATGGCGTCAGAATCTGGAAGGAAGCAACAAGGATGGGCAGCCAACCTTCAATCCAGCTCATGCCTTAGTATATGCCAATGGTGCTCTGCTGTGTGATGCGATTACTCCTAAGGAAGGGACAGAGGTGACATTCTCCAATCATGAAGGAAGTACTATTGATGATCACAACTATGTAGGTGGATTCTGCTCAGTATGTCATAAGATGCAGGACAATTTCTGCGAAGTGGTTGATGGTTTCTATATCATTAATGATGGTGATCAGCTGAACTGGTTTGCCTATAAAGTGAACCGAGGTGAAGGTGAGGCTAATGGTAAACTCACAGCCGATATTGACATGACAGATAAGGCATGGACACCTATTGGACAGGACGGAAAGGACTTTAAGGGACATTTCGATGGTCAAGGACATCGTATCATGAATCTGGTGACTAATGGCGATAAAAATAATCAGGCCCTTTTTGGTCAGGCTGTAGGTGGTGCTATCATTGAGAATGTGATTATCGACCAATCATGTATCATTCAAGGTAATGCTTTTACTGCAGGTATTTTAGGACATGTTTGGGGCGATGGCGTTATTATACGTAATTGCGGTAACGAGGCAGAAATCAATGGTACGGCACAGAATGCAGCAGGTATCTTGGGCTGCTCAGAGAAGATTGTACACATCTCCAACTGTTATAATACTGGTAATATTAATGGTTTACGAGAGAATGCAGGTATCTGCGCTTGGATGGGTTCGAATAATTCAACCATCAAGAACTGTTACAGTACCGGTATCATTGCTGATGGTCCTGGACTTTGGCGTAATGATGGAGTCAAAGGTGAAAACATGTATCAGATGGATGGTGACCAAGGTACTGCCTTCAGTTCCGAGCAGATGCAGAATGGCGAATTGGCTTACTTGCTCAATGGAAAACAGAGTGCTGAGGTTACATGGTATCAGGCAATCGGAACAGATGATCATCCACTACCTTTTGGAACTGCAGTTGTCTATGCTAATGGTGATTTGAAGTGCGATGGTATCACACCTGTAGCAGGTAGTAGTCTTACCTATAGCAATGCTGAAGGAGGTAATGTTGCAGCGCACTCATGGAATGGTAAAGGTTTCTGTTCAGAATGTCATACTGTTCAACCCGATTACCTGTCGCCGGTAGATGGCTGGTATGAATTGGGGCATGCTGACCATCTGAACTGGTTCGCATATTATGTAACCAAGTATGATCAGCATGTAGATGCTTGTCTGACAGCTGATATCGATATGAACCTCATCGAAGATTTCCCAGGTATTGGTGATGCAACTCATCCTTATGGTGGTACTTTCGATGGACAAGGACATGTTGTAAAGAATCTGATTATTGATATGCCTGACGAGGCGAGCGTGGGATTCTTCCGTGTCATCACTGCTGGAGCTGATATTGCCAACTTTACCATAGATAATAGTTGCTCTATCAGAGGTAAGAACTTTGTTGGTGCCTTTGTTGGTCAGTGTGTTGGTAATGGTGGTGTTATTCTGGAACAGCTGGGTAACGAGGCTGTTGTAACATCAACTGCACAGAATGCAGGTGCACTTATAGGCTGCAATACCTCAGGCGATATTTTACTTAATGTAGTAAACTGTTATAATGCAGGAGATATCACATCTGGCTGGGAAGCTGGCGGATTGTCAGGATGGTTGGGTAACGATGCCGTTGTAACAAATTGCTATAATATGGGAATGGTTACCAATGGTGAGTCGTTTGCGCGTGGTAACAATATACAGATTTCCAACTGTTTTGATCCTGTGACAGACTGGCCAGCTCTGCCAGTAAGTCCTATCGAGGATTTTACGAATGGCGTAATCTATCAGAAGTTGGCTGATGCTGCTCCTGGTATATGGTTCCTGAGCGCTGAAACAGAAGGTCATCCTGTACTATATAATACTGGTATATCTACTGGTATCGAAGCAATTCGTACGATTGATTTGTTGCAGAATGATGCTCCAATCTACGATTTGCAGGGTCATAAGGTATCATCAAAGACCATGCGTAAAGGAATCTATGTAAAGAATGGCAAGAAGTTTGTCGTGAAATAACAACTAATGAAGACATTACTCATTTCTCTGCTTCTGTTTGTCGGCATTCTAAATGGTGCGGCAGCAGAAGCAGATTCAAACCCACAAGCTAATCCCGAGGCAATAGTGACCTCGGGAAAAGCTCGTTTTACGGTGCTAACGCCGCGCATGATTCGAATTCAGTATAGTTCTTCGTCTAAATTCGAAGATCGTGCAACGTTTGCAGTGATTAATCGTAACCTTCCTGTGCCTGTTTTCTCAACCCGGGAGGAAGGTGGCTATCTGTATATTGAGACCGAAGCTCTGACATTGCGTTACAAGAAAAACACCATGATATCTTCTGTTCTTAAATCGCCCAATAACCTTTGTGTTACATTTAAACTCAACGGACGTGAGGTGGTTTGGTATCCGGGTAAGGAAGATGCGTTGAACTTGAAGGGTACACGCCGTACGCTGGATGGTGGCAGTGGCGATAATTATCGTGCTGATATGGAAGATGGTATTATCTCTCGTGCTGGTTGGGCTATCATTGATGAGTCGCCAGCCACAAAACGAGGTGATGGTTCTACTACATTTGCTTTCGACAAACAGGTCGACGGCATCGACTGGTTGGCTCAACCTGTTGATGCAAATGCCCTTGACTGGTATTTCATGGGTTATGGACATGATTATAAGGACGCCATAGGCGACTATATAAAGATAGCGGGGCGTCAACCGCTTCCTCCACTTTATGCGTTAGGTTACTGGTATAGTAAGTATCAGGCGTACACACAACAGGACTTTACCAGTCTGGTGTACGATATGAAAAAGAATGAGATCCCGCTCGATGTGATGATATTCGACATGGACTGGCATCTGAGCGGATGGACAGGCTGGACTTGGAACAAAAGTCTGATACCTAATCCACAAGGGTTGATCTCTTGGATGCATAATCAGGGAGTAAAAGTGAGTTTGAACTTGCATCCAGCCGATGGTGTGGCCAGCTATGAGGAGTATTTTAGTGAGATACAGTCGGATATGAAGATGACGGGCGACCGAGTACCATGGATGCTGGAGGATTCTACGTTTTATCGTTCTATGTTCAAGCACATCATTCGCAAGCGTGAACAACAGGGTGTTGACTTTTGGTGGCTTGACTGGCAGCAGAACCTGACAAGTGAATATACACAAGGTCTGAGTGAGACATTCTGGTGCAATCACGTGTTCTTTAATGATATGCGTGTGAACCGTCCGGAGCGTCGTCCTTTCATCTTCCATCGTTGGGGCGGTCTCGGAAGTCATCGTTACCCGTTAGGCTTTTCGGGTGATACCTATTCTACGTTTGGCTCACTGGCCTTCCAACCTTATTTCACCGCGACAGCATCGAATGTGTGTTTTGGCTATTGGGGGCACGATTTGGGTGGACATATCCAGATTGCTCCAACCAATCCGGAACTAATGCTGCGCTGGGTGCAGTATGGCGTATTCTCGCCCATCTTCCGTACCCATGGCTCCAGTCAGGCAGGTAACGAACGCAGAATATGGAAATATGAGAACTTCCCGTTGATGCTGGATTGTGTGAACCTGCGCTATCAACTCATGCCTTATATCTATACCGCCGCTCGCCAGGCTTATGATACTGGCATAAGTATATGCAGACCGCTCTATTATGAGTGGCCTGAGGAGAACGAAGCTTATCGTCAGGAAGGTGAATATATGTTTGGCGATGATATTCTGGTGTCGCCTGTTGTGACTCCTGTAGATGAGAGCGGAAAGGCTTTCCATAAGACGTGGTTGCCCGCAGGACAATGGTATGATGTATGCCGTCGGAAATTGGTACAAGGCCAGCAGATGGTGAGCGATAATTATACGGAGAGTGAGATACCTTATTTTATCAAAGCAGGTAGTATCATTGTTTGTAATCCGCTGATAGAAAACCTGAAGAAGCCAGTTCAACAGTTGTTGTTAAAGGTGGTTCCTGGTGCTAATGGCGAGACGACACTCTATGAGGATGCTGGTGATACACAGGACTATATCAACGGTGGATTTACCACTACGCATATCATCCAACATCGAACAGATGAGGCTATTGAGCTGACACTGGATCCTCGTCAGGGACAGTATGAAGGCATGCTTGCCGAGCGTGCTTATGAGATAGAACTGCTGCGGGAGGGAGCTCCTCAATCGGTGACAATCAATGGCGTGATGACATCCGATTGGCATGTGGATGAAACCACAGGTAGTCTGATTATCAGTGTTCCAGTAACAGCCTGCGATCAAAAACTCGTTATCAACATTGAGCGTGCCTCTACAGGTATTCACGAGCATAATGGTAAGTCTATTGCAAAGAAGATTTATTATGATCTGCGTGGAAACCAGTTATTGCGTGAACCTCATGGACCATATATCCTGCGTTGTATTTGGAGTGATGGCACGACAACCACACATAAACATATCAAATAAAGAATGATCATGCGTAATTTAGTTATACTATTCAGTCTATTAAGCATATTACTGCCGCAGGTGGCTTCTGCGCAGAACTTTGAAAGTTTGTGGGCCACAGGCAGTGCTGTGCCTGATGGACAGACCATCGAGTTGACCAAACGCCCAGATGGTCAGTACCGTTTTGCTGGTGCGTTGGTGAGTGGTGAACTGAAAGTGATGACCACTGAAACATTCGAGAAGGGAGTTACTCAGTTCCTGAAGCCGCAGCTTGTCGACTCTTATCTGATTAACAAGGGTATTACCTATCAATATACGAAAGATGAGACGCAGCCTGGGTGGGTAGTCTCGTTCTCGGAAGATGCGTATAGTTTTCTGGTTGATCCTGCTAACCGTAAGTTGACGGGCGAGTTGGTGTTCCCTTGGAACGAGATGCTGATAGCAGGTAGTGCCTTTGAAGGAGGCGCTAATGATGTGGAATGGAGTCGTGATGCCATGCTGTCGTTCGAACAGGATCGTGATAATCCTTATGTATTCACTTGGACTGGAGAGCTGGGTGTTTATAATGACGTGATAGAACCTGGTCGTTTTAAACTGGAAGGTCAGATGACGTGGGGACCACGCGAGTTTCATCCCTATCAGCAAGATGAGGACATCTTGCAATCTACGCAGATGCGAAAAGGTGGGGCCGATACCAAGTGGCGTGTCTCTCAGCATGGTGTTTATCGTATTGTGGTCGATGTGTTTCAGGAAACTTTCCATGCAGAACTCCTTTCGGGCACTCGTTCTGTTAATGATGGCTCGACCGAAATAGAGTCTGTAGATGCATTGGACAATACGGTGCCTTCTGTCATATACGATTTGAACGGTCAGATTCATCGCTCGTTAAGAAAGGGATTGAATCTGGTGCGTATGCCAGATGGGCAGGTCCGTAAAGTGATTGTCAGATAATAAATGACATGAATAAACGTTATAAATAAAAACATTCTATGATAAAAAGATTCTTTTTAGGGTTCTTTTTGTTGCAGGTCTGTATTCTGATTCAGGCCTCAACAGAAAGAATATCTTCTCCTGATGGGCATATCCGTCTGGAGGTCTGTACTGACGACACATTGCGTATGAGTGTGTTTTATGGCGAAGAACAAGTTATTGATAATAGTCCGTTGTGCTTGCTGGTACAGCAGGAGTGGTTAGGTGTTCGTCCGAAACTGAAGGGTGTTCGACGTCAGATAATAAACCGTCAGCTGCCGAACGTCATTCCTGTCAAGAATGCTGTAACCCATGATGAGGCTCAGGAGATGACGCTCCGTTTTGCTGGTCAGTATAGTGTGGCGTTCCGTGTCTATAATCATGGCATAGCTTACCGCTTTGTTCTTGATAAGAAAGGAAAGGTGGATGTTATTAGCGAACAGATGACGCTCCGTTTCCCTGCATCAACTATAGCACACCTCTCTAAGACGCGCAGTTTCTGGACTTCGTATGAGGAACCTTATACTCATGTGGCATTAGCTGACTATCAGGCACAGGATCAGATGAGCTATCTGCCGGTATTGCTGGAAACACAGCATGGTACTAAACTGTTATTATCAGAGAGTGATGTGCGCGACTATCCAGCTATGTTTGTCAAGAGTACGGGTAACAATGGATTGACATCTGTATTTCCCAAGGCGCCTGCAACATGGGAGCCCATAGGCGACCGTGGATTCAATGTTACTAAAGAGTCTCCTTTTATAGCTCGTATCGATGGTAAACGCACTCTTCCATGGCGATTCCTGGTGATTGGCGACGATGCCGCCGTTGCTACCAACGAGATGGAGCGCGTGTTGGGTGGTCAGTGTGAGTTAGCTGATGCCTCTTGGATTAAGCCGGGCAAGGTGAGCTGGGACTGGTGGAATCACTGGACTATCTGGAATGTGGATTTCGAGACAGGCATCAACAATCGTACCTACAAGTATTTTATAGATTTTGCTGCCCAATATGGTATTGAATATATTCTACTGGATGAAGGTTGGAACAAGGATGTCCGAGATCCGTTTACCACTCGCGATGAGATTGATGTCAAGGAGTTGGTTGACTATGGGCGCCAGCGGGGTGTGGGTGTTATCCTTTGGCTGGCTTGGCTCACTGTCGAGAACCACATGGATTTGATTAAGTACTATGCCGACATGGGTGTTCGTGGTTTGAAGATCGACTTCATGGATCATAGCGACCAGTGGATGGTGAACTTCTATGAGCGTGTGGCTCGTGAATGTGCCAAAAATCAGCTGATTGTTGACTTCCACGGTTCGTTTAAGCCTGCAGGACTTGAAATACGTTATCCAAACGTTATCTCGTACGAAGGTGTGCGTGGTTTGGAGAATGGCGCAGGGTGTCATCCTGATAATACTATCTGGTTACCGTTCATCCGTAATGCTGTGGGAGCAATGGACTTTACACCTGGTTCAATGGCTTCGGCCCAGCCAGAGGATAACCATGGCAGTGGTTCTCTGCCCATGGGCTCAGGTACGCGCGCTAATCAGATGGCTATGTATGTCTGCTTCGAGAGTGGACTCCAGATGTTGGCTGATAGCCCAACCCGTTATATGCGTGAGGATGAATGTACCCGATATATTGCCTCTGTTCCTACGACATGGGACGAGAGTCGTGTACTTTCTGCCAAGGCTGGCGACCATTACGTGGTGGCCCGTCGCAAAGGCAATAAGTGGTATGTTGGTGCTATGACAGGTGGAAAATCCCAACAGTTCTCTATCAGTCTTGACTTCCTGACTGGAGAAGGAAAACTGACTGGTTTCCGTGATGGACGCAATGCACACCGTATTGCTGTTGATTACCAGCGGTTCCAACAGCAGGTTTCATCTACTGATGTGTTAACGCTCCGTTTGGCTCGAAACGGAGGCTGGTGTTGTGTGATAGAACAATAACTAACTTAATAAACTTATGACAAGGAAATTCTTATCTATGGCTATGGCTGCATTGCTTTCATCAGGTGCAATGGCTCAGCCGGAGAAAAAAGCCTACATGGTAGCCGATGCCCATCTGGATACGCAGTGGAACTGGGATGTGCAGACTACCATCCGTGAGTATGTGAAGCATACCCTCGACCAGAACCTGATGCTGTTGAAGAAGTATCCTCATTATATCTTCAATTTCGAAGGTGCCGTCAAGTACAACTGGATGAAGGAGTACTATCCGCTGCAGTATGCAGAGTTGAAACATTATGTGGCCAATGGTCGTTGGCATCTTACTGGAAGTAGTTGGGATGCTAATGAAACCATCATTTGTTCGCCTGAGTCATGGCTGCGCAACATCCTGCTGGGACAGACCTTCTATCGTCAGGAGTTTAACACTGAGAGCACTGATGTGTTCCTGCCCGACTGCTTCGGCTTCGGTTACACCTTACCTACATTAGCGGCACATTGCGGCTTGATTGGTTTCTCTTCGCAGAAGTTAGTGTGGCGCACTAATCCTTTCTATGAAGGAGGCAAACGTTATCCTTATTCCATAGGCTTGTGGCAGGGTATCGATGGTAGTCGTATCATGATGGCCCATGGTTTTGGCTATGCTGAACGCTATCGTGATGAAGACCTGTCGCACAACCAGCAACTGCTTCGTGAGATAGGTGAAAGTCCGTTGAATCAGGCTTATCGTTATTATGGCACAGGTGATATTGGTGGCTCGCCCACCATCGCTTCTGTTCGTGGTGTCGAAAAGGGAATAGCAGGCAATGGCCCTATCAAGATTGTCAGTGCTACCAGTGATCAGCTTTATAAGGATTATCTGCCATTCGAAAAGCACCCGGAACTGCCGGTGTTCGATGGCGAGCTGCCTATGGATGTGCATGGAAATGGCTGTTATACCTCGCAGGCTGCTATGAAGCTGTATAACCGTCAGAATGAGCACTTAGGCGATGCTGCTGAGCGTTCGGCAGTCATGGCCGACTGGTTAGGTGTTGCCCACTATCCCTCAGCAACGATGACAGAGACATGGCAGCGTTTCATCTGGCACCAGTTCCATGATGACCTGACGGGTACCAGCATTCCACGTGCCTACGAGTTCTCTTGGAACGATGAACTCTTGTCGCTCAAGAAGTTCTCGGATGTGCTGACACATAGTGTATCTGGAGTAGCCCGTCAGTTGGATACCCGTGTAGCAGGACAGCCTGTGGTGGTGTATAATAATGAGACCACACCTGTTCGTTCTGTGGCTCAGGTGATACTGTCTGATGACCGCGATTATCGCGTGACTGATGCCAATGGCCGTCGTGTGGCTTCTCAGGTTGTGGAGCGTGATGGCCAGCGTGTGCTGCTGTTTGATGCTGATGTGCCAGCTACAGGTATGGCTGTCTATGCTATCAAGGCTGCGGGAAAGAAGAAAATGGCTACTGTTACTACAGGTCGTACCATCGAATCGTCGCGTTACAAGCTGACTGTCGATGCATATGGTGATGTGGTGTCGCTGATAGATAAGAACTGCAACCGTGAGATTGTGGCTTCGGGCAAGAGCCTCCGTTTGGTGGTGTTTGATGACTGCCGTTCTGAGGCATGGCCTGCCTGGGAGATTCAGAAGGCAACGCTCGATAAGGCACCTCTGCCCGTACACGAAGGTGTTGAGATATCAGTTGAGCCAGGAACACTGCGCCAGACATTAGTGATAAGAAAGAAATATGGTGAGTCGGATATCGTTCAGCGTATCCATCTTTATGAAGGCGCACTTGCTGACCGTATCGACTTCGAGAATGAGGTGGATTGGCGTTCGCTTAATGCCCTGCTGAAGGCAGAGTTCCCGCTGAGCGTCTCAAATAAGGAGGCTACCTACGATATCGGACTGGGTAGTGTGCGTCGTGGTAACAACCGCGATAACAGCTTTGAGGTGTATGCCCATGAATGGACAGACTTGACAAACCGTATGGGCAATTATGGCGTAACACTATTAAACGATTCGCGTTATGGCTGGGATAAACCCAATGACAATACTCTGCGTCTCTCGCTGTTGTATTCGCCCAAACCTGGTCGTAGCTATACTTATCAGGCCCGTCAGGACTTCGGACACCATGTGTTCACCTATAGCCTCGTTGGACATGAAGGTCCGCTTGATGCTGCCAATGCCGTTCGTCAGGCCGACCGTCTGAACAGTCCGTTGCGTACATTCTTTACCGATCGTCATGCTGGTTCATTGGGACGTCAGTTCTCGTTTGTGACTTCTGACAATGATTGTGTTGTGGTACGTGCCTTGAAACGTGCTGAGGTGAGTGATGAGTATGTGGTACGTGTTTACGAGATGGGTGGTCAGGGTGCCCAGAAGGCACGCCTCACCTTTGCTGCCGACATTGTGAAGGCTGTTGAGGCCGATGGAACAGAGCGTACACTGAAGCAGGCTGCGACTGACGGACGTTCGTTACTGGTCGACATTAAGCCTTATAGTGTTAAGACCTACAAGGTGGTGCTTGCCAAGCAGAAGCAGTCAGAACCAGATGTACTGCCTTTGGCGCTGGATTACGACCGTCATTGCTTCAGCTATAACGGCTTCCGTTCTTCTGGTAATTTCGAGGGGGGCTATAGCTATGCAGCAGAACTGTTGCCTGACGAAGGTATCACCGTGGGCGATCTTCCCTTCCGCTTTGGCGAAAAGGATGCTGCCAGTGGCGTGACCTGTAAGGGCCAGACTATCCAGCTGCCTGCTGGTAAGGATTATCGTCATCTGTATCTGTTGGTGGCTTCTGATCGCGACGACCGTCAGGCTGCCTTTACTGTAAATGGAAAACAGCAGACCGTCAGTGTACCTTATTATACTGGTTTTATTGGCCAGTGGGGGCACGATGGACAGACCACAGGCTATTTGAAGGATGCCGAGGTGGCATGGGTGGGTAGTCATCGCCATTCGGCCGAGGCTGACGAGCCCTATGAATTTACCTATATGTTCCGTGCATGTCTGGATATTCCAAAGGGTGTGCGTGAGATTACGCTGCCTGACGATGAGCATGTGGTAGTCTTTGCAGCTACCCTGGCTAACGATGCGGCTGAGGCTGTTGCTGCTGCACCGCTGTTCAAGACTTCTATTCTGCCTACAAAGCAGAATATGGCTTCATCGGTCCAGCCTCAGGTTAATCTGCTACGTGATGCTAAGATCATCGCTATGTCGGGTGAAGTGAACGAAGGCGAGCGTGCGGCTTTGCTGGTTGATGGCAATCCTAATACTAAGTGGTGCGACGCACAGGCTGCGCCAAACTTCGTAACTTTCGACTTTGGTCAGCCAACCACCATCAGCCGTTGGCGCCTGTTGAGTGCTGCTTGCGAGCAGTCGGCTTACATCACACGTACCTGTCTGCTTCAGGGTCGGAACAGCGAGACTGAAGAGTGGCAGACCTTGGATATGTTTGATGGTAATCGCAATAACTATACTGACCGCAACTTCGCACCTGCAACTGTGCGCTATCTGCGCCTTTTTGTCGTAGCACCTACACAGGGTCAGGATGCTGCAGCCCGCATCTATGAGATGGAGGTTTATTAATGATCTAACTGTTAAATAGTTATAATTCCTTGCAAAAACTTGGTACTTTGTAATACAAGGTACTAAGTTTTTGCTTATCTTTGCCGCAGAAATCTTTTAATTAGGCAAAGATATGAACATAGAAAATGCTAAATCACAGATGCGTAAGGGCATGCTTGAGTACTGCGTACTGCTGTTGCTTAAGCATCGTCCTTCGTATGCCAGTGACATCATCCAGCAGCTCAAGAATGCGGAACTGCTGGTGGTAGAGGGGACGCTTTATCCGCTACTGACCCGATTGAAGAACGACGGCCTGTTGCAATACGAGTGGCAAGAGTCAACCCAGGGGCCTCCCCGTAAGTACTACGCCTTGAGTAAAGAAGGCGAAAAGTTTCTCGAAGGACTTGATACAGCCTGGATGGAACTCTCGAACACCATTAATTATCTGAAGAATGTAACCCCAAAATTATTGGAAGTAAAGGATTGAAGAATTGAAAAATTAAAGTTATGAAAAAGAATATTACCATCAACCTGTGTGGGCGTCTGTTCCAGATAGACGAGGATGCCTACGAACTCTTGCAGCAGTACATCAACTCACTCCGTTCATCGTTTGGTAAGCAGGAGGGCGGCGATGAAATCGTGGATGATATCGAGAACCGTATCGCCGAACTCTTCGACGAGTTGCGTCAGCAAGGCATCGAGGCCATCACGATCGAGCATGTGAAGGAAATCATCACCCGTATCGGCAAACCCGAAGAGCTCACTGGCGAAGAGGGCAAAGAGGGCGAACAGCAGCACGATAGCAACGGCACCAACTGGGAGGAGAAAGCCCGCTCAGCAGGACAGAAGATATACGAGGATGTACGTGCACGTACCGCTGGAAAAAAACTGTATCGCAACCCCAAGGATAAAATGCTGGCAGGTGTCATGTCTGGTATTGCTGTATATACCAATACCGATCCTGTTATCTGGCGATTCCTGATGATATTGTTTACTTTGTGCTATGGCGTGGGAATCTTTATCTATCTGGTGTTGGCACTCGTCATTCCCGAAGCCAGAACACCTGAGCAGCTTTTGCAGATGGAAGGCAAGGATGTTACGCCACAAAACCTGGCCGATGTAGTGGTTGAAGGCAAGAACCAGCGCGTGCAGCATCCCAGCTTTCTGCGTCTGCTGTTCATCATCCTGATGAAGGTAGTTATCGCCTTTGCAGTTATCGTCTCACTCGTTGTGTGCATTGCCTTGACGTTCGGATTCTTTGGCGTGCTCATTGCTACGGTTAGTGCGATGGTACTGCCACTAAACAGTACCCTACCGTTCAGCCTCGGAGCAATGGGTCTGGAAGGCGCATGGGTTAGCAATCCCAAACTGCTCATCATCTTTGTAATCGCCCTGTTCCTGGTATTGCTCATACCCATCTATGCCATTATCCACATGGTACTCTCGCTCACTGGGAAAATCCGTCCTATGGGTGTTGTCCAGCGTATCGTAAACATCGTGCTTTGGGTTATCGCCGTGTGCATCGCAGTGCCCTTAGGTATCAGCATTGCCAATTATCATTATGACTATTACCAGGAGCGTTACCAAATCGATTATACTACAACCTATCAGGGTGTAAAAATGAACGAGGATGATGCCGATTTCCTGCGTAGTGGCAGCTGGAATCTGATAAAGGCTGAGAACTGCGATCATTATACGTATTATGGTATGGATGGCCAAGGGTATGATAACGCGCGTTTTATGGATGTGTTTAACGATAATTGCGAGGAGGTTTTCCAAGCCGAGCGTAAGGAAAAGGTTGAACCAGGCATTTACCAGCTTACATGCTATGCACGCGCCGAGGGGCCTGGCACCTTTATCTATGCCATGGGGAAGGAGAAACACCTACAGTCCATCCCCGTAAACGAAAACTCAGAAGACGAAATGGGATGGAAGCCCATCACCATCGATAGCATAGTAGTTGCTGGCGATTCGGTTGCCTATGGTATGTCATCGGATAAAGCGTTCACTGGCGAACCCTGCCGTGCTAAGTGGTTCTCGGCTATGGACTTTGAACTCACCCGTACAGGCGACCTGCCAAAGGGTAAGAAATAGCTGGATGAGGGTCAAATCTGCAGTTTTTTCGGCTGTGTGTAATAATGTGTAATGGATTTCTTGCAACTTTTGGGGATTTCTTCTACTTTTGCACCGTCCGGACAGACAAACAGATTGTTGAACCATTAACAGAAAACGAAAATGAAGAAAGTATTAGTAATGGCACTGATGGCACTCTTCGGACTCACCACGGTGAGCGCACAGAAGACCGTTGTAGCCAAGAAAAACCAGCAAGTATTCGATGTAGTAGAGCAGATGCCTGAGTATCCAGGCGGTATGGCTGCCATGGTCGAATATCTGAGTAAGAATGTGAAGTATCCAGCCGATGCTGAGAAGAAGAAGGTTGAAGGAAAGGTATTTGTAACCTTCGTGGTTGATACCGATGGCTCGATTACTGATGTGACCTTAATGAAAAAGGTGTTCCCATCGCTCGATGCCGAAGCTATGAGAGTCATCTCGGCTATGCCTAAATGGGTTCCTGGCAAGCAGAGAGGACAGGTTGTCAGAGTCAGATTCACCGTTCCTATTATGTTCCGCTTGAAATGATAACGATAGTTTATCTGATATTCTCTCTCTTTGTTGTGAGCTGCTCGCACGAGCAGTCTCACAACAAGCTACTCACCGAGGCAGAGCAGATAGTGGTGGAACAGCCTGATTCGGTGGTCAGAATGCTGGAGCCGTGTTGGGACGACACGACGCTTTCTGCCCCCGATCGTGCACTCTTTGGTCTGCTCTATACCGAGGCGCTGCATCGCAGCGGATTGTCGACCGAGTCGGACTCGCTGATTCTGACCAGTCGGCGCTATTACGAGCGAGAGAACGATAAACCGCGATTGGCGCGCGCCTTGCTGCACCACGCCATCGTGCTCTATAAACAGCAGCAAACCCACGAGGCGGTGCTCACCATGAAGCGTGCCGAGCAGTTGGCCGAGAAAGTTGACGACCCTATGTACAATTGCTATCTTTACTTTGTGCTGGGCGATATCAACGACAATGTGGGCAACTATCCCCAAACGCTCAAGTACTACAAGCAGGCTCTGAATGCCGCCCGCCAGTGCCATAAGGATGAGTGGATAGTGAGGGCGTTGAACAACATTGCCCAGACCTTCGATATGACAGGACGGATGGATAGTCTGCAATATTATACAGAGCAGGCCGAGCCCTATGCGCCGCATACCGATGGCGAGATACGTGCCACCTATCTCACTAATCAGGCCAGCTACCTGTTGCACATGGACAAGCGCCAGGAAGCCAAACAACTTCTGCTGAGGGCCCAGCAGACATCGCCTACCGACAGAGGTGCGAAACTGCTGGCCGATGTGTATCTGGCTGAAAAGGACACAGCCAGTGCCGCCCAGCAATGGTACTCGTTGCTCAACTCCTTCTCGCCCGATGTTGCCATCAGTTCGTATCGCAAACTGATTGGTTATCTGACTATGCGTGGTGAAAACAACCAAGCCGCCTTTTATAGCCTTCGACTCAACGAGGTGTATCACGACCTCTACAGCCGCGACGATACTGCCAGCATCATCGATCTGCAGGCCCAGTTCGACGAGCAGCAGAAGGAGCGCCAGCAGTATCGTATCACCATCATGCTGCTATCGGCCATCCTGTTGCTGATACTTGCTGCCATAGCAGCCATCTGGTACAGCAGGCGAAGGATTGACCGACTGAATGCGCGATTCCTGGAAAGCCAGCAGAAGTATGATCTGACCCGTAGCGAGCTGACCAGGATGCGCAAACAGAAAGAGCGCGAAGAGCGTGAAAACTCGGAAGAACTGAAGGCTGTTGTGGCGCGTATCCATGCTTCGGCCAACAAGGGGCGTGCCATATCCGACGACGATATGAATGAATTGGCACAGCGTGCCTACGCCCTCAATCCCAACCTACAGCTGTTGTTATCTGCGTTGAATGCCAAGGAGCAAGCCGTCTGTCTGCTCATTCGCCATAACTTCCTGCCCACGGAGATAGCCACGCTGACTATCTCGACGCCACAAACCATCACCAATACCCGTGTGAGATTGTTGAAGAAACTCTTTGGCGAGACAGGCGGCGCCAAGGATTTTGATACGAGGCTCAAGGAGTTTGAATAATTATCCTTAAGGACTGCAGGTACAACAGCCCTACTCTACAGGGGAAAAAGTTACGCTTTTGAAGGGCAAAAGTTACGGTTTTGAAGGGCAAAAGTTACGGTTTTGCTGATTGTTGGCGCCCGCGCATAATAATAAGCACGCCCGTGCTTATTATTGTGCACGGCCGTGCTTATTGATGTTGGCGGTCGGTCGCAACCGCTTTTTCAACGTTGGTTAGTCTTTGATGCTGTTCAGCAGGTCGAGCTTGCCATCGTTGACCAACTTAATAATCAGTTCACCGAAGAGCGTGTTCTGCCAGGCAAACCAGTCGCGGGTATAGTCGGTGGCATTGTCTTTATTGAAACTCTCGTGGATGAATCCCTTGCCGGCATCGGTCTTCATCAGCATCTCGATGCAGGCTTTAATCTCTGCGTCGTTCTGACTGGTGAAGGCTTTCATCATAATCGACATAGGCCAAGGCATATCGTAGCCGATGTGCGGACCGCCAATGCCCTCGCCAGCCTTGCCGCGGAAGAAGTAAGGATTATCCTCGCTCCATACAAATCGGCGGGTGTTCTGGTAGATTGGGTCGTTGATATCGACATCGCCCAGATAAGGCATAGCCAGCAGGCTGGGCACGTTGGCATCGTCCATCAGCACGCGATTGCCGAAACCATCCACCTCGTAGGCATAGATAGGACCATACTTGGGGTGCTGGTAGATGGCGTACTTCTGTAATGCCTCGCTCACCTCAGCAGCCAGCTGACTGCACTGCTTGGCCAGATCACTACGGTGGTTCACCTTCTCAAGCATCTCTGCTGCCTTGTTGAGAGAGGTGACAGCCATGAAGTTTGATGGAATCAGGAAGAGTAGGGTGGTGGCATCGTCAGACGGACGGAAGGTTGAGGCAATCAGTCCTACGGGTTTCACAGGTGCGCCCCATCCGCCATTGTTCACTGTGTCGAGGGCGCGATCGGTCTTGCGCAGGAACTGGTACGAGCCGCGTCCGTCCTTGCGCTGCTGATCGTGGAAGGTGCGCAGGATGTTCTGGATGGCCTTGATCCACTCATCACCCAGTACGCTGTTGTCGCCTGTGGTCAGCCAGTATTCGTACAGCAGGCGCAGTACGTAGCAGAGTGAGTCGATCTCCCACTTGCGCTCGTGCAGTTCTGGTTTCATGCCAGTGTCGCCCATCCACTCACCATCAGGACGAGGCTCTTTGTTGAAGGCGTTGGCATAAGGGTCGATGTTGATGCACTTGAGTTGGCGCAGAATGACGCCTGCCAGCATCTTCTTGAGTTTGGTGTCCTTGTTAGCCAGCTTGACGTATGGCCAAACCTGTGCGCCAGAGTCACGCAGCCACATGGCGTGGATATCGCCTGTATAGACGAATGTGTCAGGATTCCCCTCTGCATCCTCCTCATAGTGTACGGTTGTATCGAGTGTGTTGGGGAAGCAATTGGTGAACATCCAAGCCAATCGGGCGTTGGTAAGCAGACTGGCTATACGTTTGATCTCATCCTCTACAGCCTCAGAACGGAACAAACGCTCGGCCTCAGCCGGTCGGTTCGAGGGGCGTACGATGGCATCGGTCTTGCAAACCTCCTTCTTGGCTTTTACGGCCTTTATGGCAGGCTTGACCACTTCTGTTGAGAACGAGTAGGGCAGGCTTAATGCCTGAGTGCCTCGCTGGAGATTAGGCTTAGCAGCCATGCGGTAGTCGATACTGCCGCCAGCCAGCAGGTCACTATGTTTGATGTAGTTCTTATCGTAGGGCGCACCGTTTAGGAGCATCTCGCTGACGTAGCAGTTCTCTGCACTGTTGCCATCGGCACGGATCACTAATGTTTTGCCTTCAGGCAGATGCAGGGTTACACGCTTGAAGTATGGCGTACCAAGTGCATACTGACCAGAGCCAGGACATACAGGATAGAAACCAAGTGCCGAGAATACATACCAGGCTGATGTCTGTCCGTTGTCCTCATCGCCGCAATAGCCATCGGGCGTGGCCTGATACAGATGGTCCATCACCTGACGGACCCAATACTGAGCCTTCCAGGGTTCGCCTGCCCAGTCGTATAGGTATATCATGTGTTGGATGGGCTGGTTGCCGTGGGCATAGTTGCCCATGTTCATAATCTGCATCTCGCGTATCTCATGGATGACCGCACCATAATAGCTCTCGTCAAAAACGGGAGGTACGCTGAACACCGAGTCGAGCATAGCCACGAAGTTGTCCTTGCCACCCATCAGGCTCATCAATCCTGCAGGGTCGTGGAATACCGACCAGGTGTAGTGCCAGGCATTACCCTCGGTAAAGGCATCGCCCCACTTCAGCGGGTTGAAGGGACTCTGGAAGGTGCCGTCCTCGTTGCGGCCACGCATCAAACGGGTTTCTTTGTCGAATACCTTCTGGTAGTTCATGGCACGGTCCTTATAGGGCTTGAGCTCCTTCTTGGATTTACCGAGTGCCAATCCCAACTGATAGATACACCAGTCGTCGTAAGCATACTCTAAGGTACGTGCCACGCTCTCGTTGATGCCTACATTATAAGGCACATAGCCCAGGCGGTTATAGTATTCAAACCCCAGTCGGCCAGTGCTCGACACCTGTGGGTGAACGGCATTGGCGCCATGCTTTACAGCCTGCCAGAGCGCCTCTACGTCATAGCCGCGCATGCCTTTCAGATAGGCATCGGCCACGATGGATGCAGAGTTGTTGCCCACCATGCAGCCACGATGACCAGGACTGGCCCACTCGGGCAGGAATCCACTTTCCTTGTAGGTGTTTACCAGTCCTTCCTGCATCTGCTGGCTCATCTCCGGATAAACCAGATTGAGCAGTGGGAAGAGCGAACGGAAGGTGTCCCAGAAGCCTGTGTCGGTAAACAGTCGGCCTGCGTGTACTTTACCATCGAATGGGCTATAGTGTACAATCTCGCCAGCCTGGTTCACCTCGTGGAACGTGCGTGGGAAAAGTACCGAACGGTAAAGGCAAGAGTAGAAGGTGCGCAAATGATCTGTATTGGCGTCCTCAACCTCTAATCGTCCCAGGATGTTGTTCCAGCGTGTACGTGCCTCGCGGCATACGGTATCGAACGAACGACCAGCTACCTCTTTCAGGTTCTGTCGTGCCTGCTCTGCGCTGATGAATGATGAGGCCACACGCAGGGTTACCACCTCGCTACGTGCTGTCTGGAATCCGATTACGGCGCCGGCATGATTGCCTTCGAACTGGTGCTCGCCTACCTGAATCTTGCCATTGGCAACAGTAGAGATGAAAGTAAAAGGCTTGTCGCTCTCAATCACAAAGTAGTTTTTGAATCCTTCGGGTACGCCGCCGCTGTTCTTGGTGGTGTATCCCTCGATATGGCGATCGTCAATGATGCGAATTTTTGAACCCTTGTCGAAGGCATCTACTACGATACGTGATTTCTTCGAGTCAGGATAGGTGAATCGCATTACAGCTGCACGCTCTGTAGGCGTTACTTCAGCCGTGATATCATAATCGGCCAGATATACCTTATAATAATAGGGACGTGCCGTCTCTGCTTTGTGCGAAAACCAGGAGGCGCGCTTGTTCTCATCAAATACGGTGCCAATGGTGGGCATGATGGCAAACTGGCCGTAGTCATTGATCCAGGGCGAAGGCTGGTGTGTCTGCTTCAGACCACGTATCTTGCCTGCATCGTAAGTGTAGGACCATCCGTCGCCCATCTTGCCTGTCTGTGGCATCCAGAAGTTCATGCCCCAAGGCAGTGCGATAGCTGGGTAGGTGTTGCCAGTTGAGAGAGCGTGGTTGGACTGAGTGCCTACCAGCGTGTTGACGTAATCAACGGGGCTGGTAGCAGCCACAGCACTGCCCCCAAGGAGCAGTGCCACAGCCAAAAGACTCTTTCTGAGATTCTTTTTCATAACAAATTCATTACATCTTTACTTAACTAACAATCTCATCCAATAGCCACCAATGACCGAACGGGCTTTGAATCCTACCATCAGTCCGGTCTTGGTGTCGTGCCAGTCGCTGGTAGGAACACGCGAGCCAGTCTCGTCCATGTATTTGTAGATAGGCTCTACAAACTTCAGGAAGGTATCCTTGTCATTGGCCATAGCTGCACTCCACATAATCCAGTCGGTCTTGGTGTAGTCCTTACGGATGTCGAGTGGCAGACCATAGGTGTTCTGCTGCTTCAGGTAGTAGCTCACCTCGCGCTGCATCACCTCATTGCCAAACAGGTTGGTGTTCCACAGTTTGTCCCATATCATATTGTACTTCTGACTCCAGGTGTTATCGCGGTCGAAGGCCAACTTATAGTGGTCGCCCTCGCGAGCATCGGCCTCCCATTTCTTGGCCATCTGGCGGGCACGGTTCATATAGCGGTCGGCTGTAGCTGCATCGCCCTTCATGCGAGCCATAATAGCATAGCCTGCCACACCCATGATAGCCTTTACAGACAGGTTACAGTTGTGAGGCCAGTGACCGGCAAAGTCGTCGGTACACAATTGGTTCGAGGGATCCTGTCCGTTCTCTACCAGATAATCGGTCCACTGTGTCAGGATGTCCCAGTAGGGTTTTACATAATCGATGTTGCCATCCTGAATACACAGCTGGGCTGCCAGAGTCAGCATGTTTCCTGCCTCCTCGATAGGCATGTCGCCACCATAAACCTGACCGTTTGCGATGGGGTAGGTGCCCAGATCGTGTGCTGCAAAGGGCTTGGTCCAACGACCAGAACGACTATACTCGAAGATACTGGTCATCATGGCCTTCTGTAGGTCAGGATTGTAAGCCAGGAAAAGTGGTGCTGATGGATAGGTCAGGTCAACGGTGTTCACACAGCCGTTAGAGTTGTTCTCTTTTGAGAAGTACAGCAGATGACCCTCGTTGTCCTCGAACAGCTTATGTGCTGCCAATACATGACGATAGGCACCAGAGAGGATTTCTGCATAATGGGCATTACCCACACGGAAGGCATCGTCATAAATCTGCTTGTCCAGGGCACGACAACGCTCCATGATGCTTCGGTAATTGCGGTTCAGCTTGTTGAAAGCATCGAAGATATCAACCTTTCCCCCATGTGCCCAGTAGGCCTTATAGCGGTGGTACATATACTCAATGTCCTCTATCTCATCGTAGCCGATCAGTGAGAATGATGATTGAGGCTGCTGGTCCACCTTGCCGAAATCGTGCACATAAGCCAGTACGGGTATGTCGTTCTGCTTGTAGGCACGGATCAGGTTCTGACCGCAACTGAGCTGTCCCTTGTTGAGGAATCCGTCAATGATGTTATTGTAGGTGTCGAGCGAAACCTTTCCGTTGTAGTCGGCCACATACAGATATCCCCAGTCGATGCCGATGCCATCGCCCTTCTTGGCGAGAATGGGCTGGTCGATAGTACCTGTCTTGAGGTACTTTACGCCATCAACAGAGATTGCTGATGACTCTGTAGGCTGATGAGGCTTGTTGGTTGCGATAAGCGGGCTGGCCAGGAGAGCAAACTGTACATCGTGCTTCTTGCGGTCGAGACTCTTCACCTGATACGACACGTAGGATACGGGTGTAGAGAGCAGATCGAGGTCATCAATCAGCATGGGCGAAGTGAACACTACATCCAGTGCTACAGGACCACAGGTGAAAGCGTAGTAGGTCGAAGTGGCCATCACGTCAACGCTCTTCTGGATAGCTGTCTTCACAGAGTTGGTTTCAACACCCACGTTGGCATAGAGTCCAAAGTCGGCATAGGCACCGCCTGCGTTATTATAAACGTGGAATGCCATCACGTTGCGACCTTCGTGAAGCAGTCGCTTCTGCTGGGCGTTCAGGTGAACAGACTCTCCGAAAATAGCGTCCATGCGTCCCTTGCCGATCAAGGTACCGTTGATATATAGCTCGCAGGCATCATCATGAGAGAACAGGGCATAGAGGTCGCCACGCAGGTCTTCGGCTGTCAGGTTGATTTCGCGACGGATATAGATATCACTGTGCTCTTTCGACCAACCGGTCTTGATGTTGTCGCCGGCATTACCAAAGGCTGCCTGACCAGTGCGCCAGTTGTTGGCGGCAAAGTCGGGTGCCTGCCAACCATCGGCCTGTGGCTCTTCTGTGTATTTTGCCTCCCAGTTGACCTCGTCGCTCATAGGAGCCAATGCCTTAAGCAGTTTGTGCTCCTTGTCGCCCATGAAGCGATAGGTTGTACCATCGACTCTGAGCAGGCCCTCCAATGGCTTCTCGTCGCCTGTCCAGAGACGGGTACTGCCTTCGGTTAGCTTATCGTAAGGCGACCAAATAGAGAAGTAGGGGTCGTTAACTACGATAGGTACTGCTGGGAGTCGGAGTGATGTGGATTTGTAAGGTGAGAAGAACTCTGACTGGGCAATGGCGCTGGTTACAGCCAGCGCCATGCCTAATAAGGGAATTAATCTTTTATTCATATTTGTTTAATTATGTGTTATGGGATAATCACTTCCATGGGCTCACTATAGTTCCAACGGCGTGTGCCACTGCCTCGTGGAGTATCGTAGTTGATACGAGCGGCTGCACGCACAAACACATGATAGCCTGAGGGGATGGCTTGTCCGCTGGCAGAGCGGATAGTGATAGGCTTGCCCTCGAACTCGTCGAAGCTTTCGCCTGCATAGTTTATCTGATTTGACCAGCGCTGGTCGCGAGCGCGATAGCCTACGCTTGATGATGTTGAAACGAACAACTGGATATCGGTGACGTTGGTAAAGTCATCGCTATACCCGCCCATTGGCTCAACCATACTACGGAACTCGTCCTTGCTGATGGCGCGGGTCACCTTGACCTTGGCGGTAATCTGACCGTTGGATACCGATGGCGTCTCAACGAACTCCACCTTCAGGAAAGGATGGACTTCGAACTTCACTTGAGTGGTGCCAGAGATCTTGCCGTACCAGGTGTCGTCAGAAATGACTGTACCATCGTCGGTATCACGGTACACTGGTATAAACGGACCATCAATGCGAATATTGTACTCGCCGGCAAAAATCTTGGTATTGCGGAAGGTACCGTCAGGACGACAGTAGAAATCAGGGTTGTGATCTACATTGTCGCCATAGCTTAATTCGGTCAGGCGTACACGGATGCCTTCTGAACCCTGATCGGTTAGCACAGGGTCGCCGGTCTTGGCATCAACTACCACGCCTTCGATAGTCTCGCCAGGCTCTTTGTAGTTGTCTATCTCAAAGGCATCGCAGGCAGTCAGTGCGAAAGCCGCAAACAACAGGTAGGAATAATATCTGAATGTTTTCATTGTTTTTCTGTTTTTTATCATGATTAAATGTTATCTGTTAGGCTGCTGATCAATGACAGGACTCTTTGAAACCTCGCCACCAGGGATGGCAAAGTAGTAATCGATGGCATTGAACTCGCACTCGTTCTGTCCCAGATACTGGTAGTGATAGTCGAAGAAGTACTTACCCGACTGGGCCGACATGTAAGGATAAAGACCATGGAAACGATAGCGGCTGTTGTCGCTATATACATCTTTGTCGCGTGTGATACCCCAGAATCCGTCGCGGTTGTCGTAATCCTGTACACGCCAGCGACGCAGGTCGTACTTGGTCTTCTGTTCGAATGCTAACTCCTTACGGCGCTCCTTGCGTACGATGTTACGGCTCTTCTCATTAGAGGTTAAATCGGTAGCCAGAATATTGGCACCTGCACGTTCCTGAATGGCACGGATAACCTCTGTGGCTTCTGCCAGCATGTCAGCACCATCAGGTGAGTTCACACCTTGTAAGGAGAGCTCAACGGCAGCCTCGGCAAAGTTGAGCAGTACCTCGGCATAGCGCATCAGAATGAAATGCTGGTCGCACACTCCTTCGCCGCTACGGGCATCGCTGCCCTGATAGAGCCATTTACGAGAGTACATACCGCTGACGCCACCTTCAGCCCAGCTGTAGAAAGGACCATCGGCACCTGTAGCCTGAGTCTTGACACCTTTTACGTCGACCGTCTCGATGGTACCTTGGTTAGGACACATAAAGAGAGTCTTTGGCTTGTCTGTGTAAGCCTTGAGAGTCTGTGGACCCTTGCTGGCATTGCCATATGAATAGTCGGCACCAGGGTCGTTAGAGAATAAGGGTTTGATAGGTTCTGAGCCTGTGTAGATACCCTGGCGGATCTCGATAACCTTGCCACGGAATACGTCACCAGGTACGATGACCTGGGCACGCAGACGTGGCTCGGCATTCTTGAAGAAGTCGAATGGACTGTCATAGAGTACGTAGTTACCCTGTGCATCGGTGGTCTTGATGGAACCGTCAGCATTCACAGGGATGCCGTCGAATAATGAGATGAAATCGGCTGTAGGACAGGTGCCACCCGATAGTGGTGCATGGATAGTGCATGGTGTGTTGTATGAGTCGTAAGAGTGTACATAGGTAGGATAGCTGTACTCGCGGGTCTGGATGTTCTCTGGACTGTCTGAGTCGGAGAGCATGTTGACCATCGACTGCATGATAGCATCTTTGTTGCCGGCCTCCCAACCTTTCTTATAAAGTGAGTAGCGCCCACTATTGATAACCTCTTTGGCGGCTAAGTAGGCTTCCTTGAACCACTGGTTAGCCAGTTTGTTAGCCTGACTATCCTCGAAACCCATCACACGGATTCCAGTCTTTTGGCCAACACCAGTGAGATGACCTGTTACGGTCTGGTTGTACTTGGCCACACAAGCAGCATAGAGGGCTGCTTCCGACTTCCACGACAGGGCCACATATTTGTTGGCATAACCATCTTTCAGGCTGATTGGACCCATCAATTCGGCTGCTTTGTCGTAATCTGCCAGGATCTGCTTCCAAGTATCTTCCTCGCTCGAACGTGGCACCTCCAACTCGTCATTATCCGCATCGTAGTCGATAACCTTGGTAACCAGCGGTACACCTCCATAACGACGGGCCAAGGCATAGAATATTGTTGCACGGCAGTAATAAGCATCGCCCAAATACTGGTTGAGTGTAGGCTCAGGCAGACTGCTGGCTGTTGAAGGCAGGTCGCGGATAAGCTGATTGATTTCACGCAATGTTCTGAAGGCCTGACTCCAGTAGGGGTTACTCTCACTACGCCATGCGTTCATAAAACCTTCACGACCTACGCCCTCACCGATACCCTCGGTACCAAAACTGACGAGCCAGCCGTTGTGGGTGAAGCCTTCGCTGAAACGGTATTTGAAGTCCTCGAAGGGCATTTGACTATAAATGTTGGCAAAGTATATGTCGAGACCGGATTCATCGCCGAGTAACTGGTCCTTGGTTACCACATTGTTGGGGGGAACATCAAGGCCTACACATGAGTTAAACAGAAGGGCGATGCCGGCTGCCATGATGAATATTATCTTTTTCATATCTTATTCTTAACTAAATATGTACAACTTAGAATGACAATTGCAGACCAACGGTATAGGTCTTGTTCAGAGGATACAAACGGCCGAGGTCGCTGTCGGGATGCTCTGGATCAACGAACTTCACGCCTGTGAATGTGAGTAGGTTGTAAGCGTTGGCATATACGCGAAGCGACATGCCGTTCAGCGCTTTCAATTTAGGCAGCGTATAGCCCAACTCAACACTCTTCAAACGCAGATAGGCTGTGCTAACGCGATTGAACTCTGAATTGCCGATAGGATTGTGGTTGGTATAGGCATAGTAGCCGGATACCCATTCCTGTGTAGGATCCCATGGGTCGGCTGTTGGATCAACAGGATGCCAGCGATCCCAGAACTGTTCCAAGGTACCACCTGCTGCTGGTTCGTAACCCCAGATGCGATAGAGAGGCTCCTCGTAGCGCATGCTACCCATAGCTGATCCTTGGAAGAGAATGTTGATATCGAAATTACGCCAGTTAGCATCGATGTTGAATGAATAGTTCATCCATGGCGTCTGGTC
Organism: Prevotella sp. P6B4; assembly: GCF_000619985.1. NCBI lineage: Bacteria > Pseudomonadati > Bacteroidota > Bacteroidia > Bacteroidales > Prevotellaceae > Prevotella > Prevotella sp. P6B4. The sequence goes on along the minus strand of NZ_JHVE01000002.1, from coordinate 223,929 downwards.
GTATGCGAAAGGATGTTCATCAAGACCGTTGATTTCGCCGTCACCATTCCAGTCTTCATATTTGTAGTCACCAGGCAGTACGTCGCGTTCGTGATAGATATCATAGTTCCAGATATCTTCCCAACTGGTGAAACGACCTGCTGAAGTATAACCGAACTGTACACCCTGATAACGATTATTCAGGTTATCATGACGCCACTTATCGTAGCTGTTGGCATAAGTTGCATTCTGTACTGCTGTGAGGTATTTGTTACGTGTCAGACTAAAGATGCCCTTCAAGCCATAGCTAACTTCGCCGATATGGTTGCGATGAGTAATCTCAAGTTCAACACCAGCGTGCTGGTCACTATTGGCATTCAGCTGGGGGGCATCTGCACCAATTACTGTTGGGAAATCGCCTGGACGCATGTAAAGTCCTGTTCGCTTACGAATGAAGTAGTCGAAGGTGATACCCAGTTTGCCGTCCCATGCGGTGAAATCGAAACCGATATTAAAGCTCTTTGACTTGTACCAAGAGATAGCTTCGTTTGGCATGGCCTTGGGGGAGGCACCATAGATAAACTGGCCGCCGAACATCCAGCCTGGGGCGTAGCCGTTGTACCAACCTTTATTGCCATCGCCACTGCCACCTGAAGGATAAGAGTAGCCTGCTACCCAGTCGTATGAGGCGCCTGAGTCATCACCCATCTCACCATAGCTGGCACGAACCTTTAAGTTCTGGATGAAGTGTAGGAAGTTGAGGTTCTTGAAGAAAGGCTCCTCGCTGATGCGCCAACCGGCACTGGCTGATGGAAAGAATCCCCAGCGATGACCTGGTGCGAACTGCGAACTGCCGTCGTAACGGAACTGGCCTTCCAAGAGGTAACGATCGGCAAAGTTATAGTTCAGACGACCGATGAATGAGTTGTAGTTGGCGCTGTGGATATCACCAGCATTGGCATTACCTACTTGGCCCTCATCGATACCATTGAACAGATACGGGCTGTTGAAGGCTAAGTTGCGACGTGCATAAAAACCATCGTACACCTTCTGTTGTGTCTCGAGGCCAATCATGGCGCCTATGGTGTGTGAAGATATGGTGCGATGATAATTCAATGTAAACTGTGACAGTTTCTGTGTGTTATCATAATGCTCTTTACGAAGCTGTGCAGGTGAGCTGCCTGAGTAAACTTGCTGAATGTAACTATCTGTTACAGGGTCATAAGCGTACTGATTGTACTGGCGGCGATAGATGTCATTCTTGTCTATATGCAGATCGTATGAGTACATAGCTCTGGCGGTCAGACCTTTCAGAATGCTTACATACTGACCAAAATCGAAAGTCAAAGAACCTTGAGTGAGCATTTGGTAGCGCTTGTACTTCCTGTATCCGCTGATGTCGCTGGTCATCTCGGCAACGGCATTCTCGCCCAAATCCAGATTCTGATAGTTCAGCATGGTATGTTCTGGATCGGCATAAGCAGCTGCGAGTGGGCCCTGACGCCAGTAGTTACGGATGATGTCGGTGGTCGATGTATAAGGCGTGTTGCGGTTGTCTAACATACCGTTCATCTGGAGTTCAAAACTCAGACCCTTCACTATCTCAGCATTGATCTTAGAGGTGATATTGAACTTGTCGTAGTTCAGGTCGCCGCTCTTCAAGAAACCTTCCTGATAGAGGTATCCCATACTTACGAAATACTGCATCTTTTCAGATCCGCCACTGATGGTCATGTTGTGATTGGTTTCAGGGGCAGTCTCAGCAAAGATGAGCTTGTTCCAGTCTGTGCCCTGCTTGGTGCCGTTGCGATACTCGTCGATGGCTTCCTCGGTAAACATTGGAGAGCCGCCATCGATGTTGTTCTTCTTTAGCTCGTTCATCAAGGTCATGGCACGTACGGGGTCGAGCAGTTTGGGCATGCTCTTGGGCGCTTGGATGGTGAACGAACCATTGTAGCTTACCTGAGTCTTGCCTGCGCCACCTCTCTTGGTGGTTACCAGCAGTACGCCATTGGCTGCACGCAGACCATAGATGGCTGCTGAGGCATCTTTCAGTACAGAGATGTCTTCGATGTCGTTGGCGTTCATGCGTTGGAAATCCTCTACGGTGCGGGGAACACCATCGATAACAATCAGGGGAGCGCCGAGACCACGTACATCAAAGTTGTTTTTGTACGTTCCTGGCTCTGAACTCTGCTGCCAGACACGGACACCTGCGATACGGCCTGTTAACATATTCTGGGTGTTCTCGTTGTTGGTTTTCAGCATGTCCTTACCACGCAGTGCGCTCACGGAGCCAGTGATAGATCCACGCTTCTGGGTTCCATAACCTACTACGATGACATCGTTCAGTTCTGAAACGTCTTCTGTCATCTTGATGTTGATGGTTTTACGACCTTGTACATTCTGGCTGACTGCCTTCATACCGATATAGGCAAAATCGAGAGTGCCATTGTCGGCCACAGAAATCGAGTATTTACCATCGAAATCTGTTACTACTGCAGTCTTTGTGCCACGAAGGGTGACGGTTGCACCAATGACGGGTTCACTGTTTTGGTCGGTAACAGTACCCTTGACGGTGATGATACTCTGTGCTTGCAAACCCAACCCAAAGGCTGTCGAGAGCATCAGAAGCACGCATTTTTTAGTTAGGATATTCATATTGTTTTTGTTATATTAGTTATTACTGCAAATTTGATGCCACAAGCATGCCGTATTCCGAAGCGTATGCAAATGCTACGAGTGCGCGTACGTCATTCTGTGCCTGATTACTGCTCCAGCCGCCAGTGAGACCACGGGGCAGTGCGTTATTCTTAAGATAGTTGTCCCATGCGTAGTCGAGGTTTGTCTGAAAAGTTCCGACTCCCTCTTTTGCATCAACACCAATCTTTACTGCGTCCATCCAGCCACGCATTAATACATCGTCGAACCAACGGCTAAAGTTGCTGTAGGCATAATCCCAAGTGCCTTTGGAGTTCTTCTGTGGGAAATAGTTGAAAGTTGCTGTGTATAACTGACGTGTGTCGTTCAGATAACGTGCATCCTTGGTAATCCGGTAGAGGTCGGCGCCACCGCTAACCATAGTGCCGCTGTTATAGGTGAACTTTGTACCACTTGCCCCTGTGCTGGGGTTTGAAATACGGTACTGTACACCGTCAAATTCGTCGTAGCGGATATTGTTATTGGCGCCTACCATATCCAGATATACGCCATCGGAGGCACGAAGATTGTACTGTTGCCATTCGTAGATCTTCTTGGCCATCATCAGATAGTATTCGGATTTGTTGGCTGTGACATCCAACCGTTTTCCTTCGCCGTTAATGGTACGGTATGTCACCTTGTCAGCCTTGTCCTGATAGTATTCTGCCAACCATACGAGAGGTGAGATGAATGGCGCGTTACTGCAGGCGTGTTTTGTGCAATATGAAGGCCCCCATGTAATACCGCCTACCTCGGCACCCCATGTATTCTGCTTGCTATCAAGACACCAGTCCCAACCATCGAGTACATAGGCAGTCAGATATTCGGCCTTATCCAGATATTTTTGGTCGCCAGTGGCTTTCCACGAACGTAGAAGTTCGCGGATAATCCACTGTTGATCATCGTACACATTCTGGTCACCATCAACCTTTGCGCCTCCTTTCATGCCACCGCGATGTACACCATATACCGTCCATTCGTGGTTGTTGCGGGTAAAAGAGGTGAGTTTGAAGGTACCTGCGTAGTATTCTAACCCGTCATAGAGTTTCTCAAGTTGCGTTTTGTAGGTGCTTGCTGACCCTTGCTCGGCGTTCTTTCCTGCTTTGCTCAGGGCGGCATAGCCTTCCAGAATGCTATTGCAAGCTTCGATGGCCGCAGTGTAAGGCCATACGTCGGCTTCACCCGATGCTTTGTCTGTTGATGGGTTGTACATGTCTGCCATTTTCATGTCACCACTGATGTAGTGCTGCATGGCTGCATCGAAGAGGGTCGTAGCCCTGGTGAGATTACGTACACTTACATCGTTAGTGCCGATGGGCTGTGGTCTAACAGGGGTGTTAGGATCGTCAGACTGGAAATCATTGTTGCTGCCGCAACTTGCTGTGGTTGAAAGGGCAATGACCAGACTGACCATAGTTAGAATTTCTTTCTTCATTTTCTTATTCATATCATTTTTTAGTTCAAGTCGATATTATAGATAGTTACCTTATTCTCGTCGCTGTTTTCTTCGCCTTTGTATACAGCCAGAACCAGTGTGACGTTCTTTCCTTTATACGGTGAGAGGTCAAATACGAATTTTCCATAGTTCTCAGGATGACCTGTATCGCCGTTGAAATGACGGAACTTGATGGTGCCGTCAGGGCCTTCGCTCAGTTCTGATACCTGTGATTCGCTGTTGGGTTGCAAATATTTTACGTTCATATCATCGGTGATGGCGATGAGCTTGAAATAGGTAGAGTGACTGCCAAAGTTACGGGCTCGTAGGGTCAGCTTTTGGTTATTGTCATTGATGGCAAATTTGCTGTAAAGATAGCTTTCGGCTTTCGAGGTACTTACAATACCGTTGTCGCCTCGTGTCTTGATGGTGTAACCTTCATTTGTGAATACATCACAATCCTTGGTGATTGATGTGAGCCCCCAGAAAGCAGCCACGTGACCGGTCTTATTCCAGTCGCGGTAAGCCCATACGTACTCATCGCGGTCTTTACGTCCGTCGTAGGTGGTGATACCAGTGAACGACTGGCGTTCGTTTGGCATGGTGGCTCGTACCATCTCTTGGGTCAGGTGCAACTCTTCGAGTGCATCGTTGATAGGTGTACCAGGCAGCCAAGCTAAACCATTGACGGCTTCAGGAGCAAAGCTGATGCGACGCAATACAAGCTGAACCCATTCGCCAGAATAGTAGGTGCCAATGGCGATGACTACATCTTTGCCGATGTAGGCACTCAGGTCGAATGTGAAGTTCTTATAGCTACCATCTTGGAAAGATATGTTGTCGCCCAGCTTTTTAGCTTGTGGCTTGGCTTCACTCAGGTCCACTACAACTACGTTCCAGATGGCTGGTCCCTGATGAGTGCGCGCGAAAACGGTCAGGATTTTGTTATCCTCGGTGATGTGCTTTCTACCATATATAAAGGTGTTGAGATTGTCGTAATCCACACCGTTACTCTTGCTTTCGTCCACGCGCATAGTGGTTCCTTCATTCTGTTCCTCCCAGTTACCCATCATGTCGAGTGTACACATATAGTCCACACTCCAGTCAAATTGTGGATAATTGTCGGCATTACGTCCGCCACGATATTCATTATACATCCATGGGGTACAGGTTTTCAAATCGCCTAGAGTCAGACCTGGCAGAATTTCCTCACCACCTAGATTTATGTCTGGTAGTTGGGCAATACCATCGATGAAATCGTCGATTTTTACTTCCTTGCTCACAGGATTATAGTCGCCATAAGAGATGGTTACTGTATAATTGTCGAGTGGAAGTTGGGTAATGGTGTAGATACCTTCGCTGTTGGTGAGTACTGGATCTCCACCGATGGAAACACTGGCGCCTTCAAGTGGTTGCTTCCCATTCTGCGCATCAAGTACTCTACCGGTAATCTTGGCTGCTGCATAGCGCATACTGGTGCTGACGTTGGCTACACCGTCGTTCCATTGGTTGGGGGCTACCGTGCAACTCACGGTTTGGTAGTCTGTCTTACTGAATGTAATAATGTGTTTACCAATGGGTAAATCTTTCAGCAGATAACTACCTGAAGCATCGGTTGTGCTGCTGATGTCTACATCGTTTACACTGACGGTTACGCCTGATAGTGGGGCGTTTTGATCGTCAGTGATGATGCCACTTACGTCGCCATTGCCCAGGTTTGCACCATTGTTGTTCTCGTCGTTGCTGCAACTGATGTTGCTGAATGCCAAAAAACATACTCCTAAGAGATACGCAGTTAGTTGTTTGGCTTTGGTCTTCTGTTTCATTAATTCTTTAATTTAAATTTTAGTTATTAATAGGAAAAATTCGATGGCAAAAGTAATGGTGAGTAGATTAAATTACCGGTTAATTTGGGGTTAAACGGAGATTAAAAGTGTTAATCACTGGTATTTTTGTTGGTTTTCATATCAAAAATACTAATTTTGCAGTCACAATTTAAATAAGAAGATGTATAAGTTCTATCGATCCCTATTTTGGCTGTTAGCCATCATCCAATTTTCTGCATTGCAAGCTCAAGGCTTGCGATTCCTGAATCCGATTGATTCCATCAACGGTCGAACTTCATATTCGGTGTTTGGCGACGATGAGAAATTGTTTGTTCATCAGCTGACGATCAGATTTGATATGCAGATACCTCGTGTGCCCGAGGTTGGTTATATCCTGCATGTAGTGGATGAGAATCAGGGAGCGAATTATAACTTGTTTTACGATGGTCGCGGTAATGATTGGTTTGAGCTGAACGAAGAAGGTAAAACCACACTTATACGAAGTAATATCAATCGTCAGGCTCTTCTTGATAAAGGATGGGTGCCTTTTATGTTGACGTTCAATTTTGATAAGAAGGAGCTGAAGATGGTCATTGATGGCCATGTGACGCAGGCTAAGATTAATTCTATGCCAGCTTTCTTGTCACCCAAAATTGTGTTTGGAAGGTTTGATTATTTGATTGAAGTACCATCTGTTACCATTAAAAACCTGCAGGTGTTAGGAGCCGAAACGGATTATTTCTTTCCATTGTCTCAGAGCCGTAGCAATGATGTCTACGATCAGAACCAGCATAAAATAGGTTTTGTGGCTAATCCTTATTGGAGTATCAATGATTGTTATCACTGGAAAAAACTCAACGTGATGCATTTTCAGCATAATGCCGGTGCTACATATGACCCTCAGCGTCATCTGTTCTATGGCTATACTCGTGATACCTTATTAATATATAATAGCGATAGTCAAGCGACCAACTATCATGTATTTCAGACGCCTTGTCCAGTAGATATTAATCTGGGAATGAACTTTCTTGATAAGCGTACGAATAAGCTATATACTTATGAGGTGTTTAAATATGATAATCCTGCTGATCGACCACAGGATGAGGCTTCGATGGCCAGTCTTGATTTGAATACGCTTGAGTGGACGTCAGAATGTTTTACTCAGTTGCCTACACAGATGCACCATCATGGTTGCTTTCTCGATACATTGCGCAATCGGTTTTGTATCTTTGGTGGATTTGGAAGCATGCAGTATTTCCGCAATCTGCATAGCTATGATATAGCTGCTCATGAGTGGCAACCTGGCAAGCCTCTTTATGCATGTACGCCGCGCTATTTTACATCAATGGGTATCGATGCCCGTTCACGCTATGCTTATATCTTTGGTGGTATGGGTAATGAATCTGGAAATCAATCTATCGGGCGCCATTATCTGTATGATCTGTATCGCATCGATCTGCGTAACGACTCGGCACAGAAGTTGTGGACCATTGATTGGGGAAAGCGTCAACATTTGGTTCCTGTACGCAATTTGCTTATCATGGGGGATTATTTCTACACGTTGTGTTATCCAGAGGCGCTCTCTGAGTCTTATCTGCGCCTCTGCCGTTTTTCGTTGAAAGATGGTTGCATGGAGATGCTGGGCGACTCAATTCCTATTCACTCTGATAAGATTGCCACGAATGCCAACCTGTACTATGACCCTGTCGTCGATAAGTTCTTTGTGTGTGTACAAGAGTTTACTGATGATATCTCCTCAACGATATCGCTCTATTCTATCCAATTGCCAGTGCTGTCGGATGCTGAATTTGCTGAGATTTCAGAACTGCCTACTGATGCCCGCTGGTATCTGCTGGGGGGTGTTATTATATTGTTAGTGCTGGTTGTGGCGTGGTTGTTCTATCGCCGTCATCGTTTATACCGCAAGCAGATAGAGAATAACGAGATACACGACGTGGAGATACCGGAACATGTGCCTAACTCCATTTATCTTTTCGGAGCTTTTAGTGCTTTCGACCGTAAGAACCGCGATATTTCTTATCTGTTTACTGATAAGTTGCGTGAACTTACTTGTTTATTGTTGTGGTATCATAAGCAGGGCGGTTTGTCGTCAAAACGTATTGGTACCATTTTGTGGGGTGACAAACCTGCCGATAAGATCAAGAATTCACGGAGTGTTATTATGAATCATCTACGGAAAGTGCTTGAGGAACTGGACGGTATAGAATTAGAATACACAGATGGACTCTACCATTTTGTCATCAAGCAGTCTTTCTATTGCGATTATCTGACATGTTCGCATCTGGTGTTTACAGAGTCGTATACCGAACAGAGTCTATTAGGAATCCTGCGTCGTGGCAAGTTCTTGCAGACGCAGAGCCAACCTTCGCTCGATCAGTTTAAGTCGGAGACCGAGCGCATTCTGACACCTGTTATTCAGCGTATGATGCAACGTACTTACGAGAATAGCGAGTTGAAGCTGACGCTTTATCTGGCTGATGCGATGTTCCATATAGATCCCTATCATATCGAGTCATTCTCCTATAAAATGAAAGCCTTGAATCGATTGGGTAAGGTATATGAAGCGCAGGAAGTCTCTCGTGCGTTCCATGAGGAGTATATCAAAGCCTTCGGTGAAGACTTTACGATATAATAATTTGGAATGTTTTGCGTTATTAGTAATGTGAAACATTTCGGTATACTGATAACATCGCTTTTGTTCGTAGCGACAAGAACTTTTGCGCAATACGATGTGTCCTTCGCTCATTATTGGGCGATGGAACCGTCGTTTAATCCAGCAACGGTGGGTAAGGAGGCTAAACTGAATGTGACTGGCGCCTATGCCTTACAATTGGCTGGTTTTGAACATAATCCCAAGAGCATGTATGCTGCAGCAGACATGCCGTTCTATGCACTGGGGGCATATCACGGCGTAGGTTTGCAATTACTGAACGATGAGCTGGGTTTGTTTTCGCACAAACGTCTGAGTTTGCAGTATGCCTATCAGCGTCGGGTGCTGGGCGGAAAACTGAGTCTGGGCGTGCAGGCTGGCATGTTGAGCGAAACATTTGATGGCAGCAAACTGGAAGTGGAAGATCCTAATGATCCGGCATTCTCTTCTTCGTCGGTTAATGGTACGGGCTTTGATATCTCGGCAGGAGTATATTATCAGGCACGTAACTGGTATGTGGGTATGTCGGCTCTGCATCTCAATTCGCCGGTGGTGGAACTGGGAGAAACCAACGAATTAAGTATCGACGCAACGTATTATTTTACTGCCGGATACAATATTCAGCTGAATCATCCGTTTTTTAAAGTACAGACATCCGTATTGGGGCGTACTGATGGCGTGGCTTGGCGTGCCGACATAACAGGTCGACTGAAGTACGAGCACGATAAGAAAATGTTGTATGCGGGTTTAGCGTATAGTCCCACGAATTCGGTGACGGTACTGCTTGGTGGCCGATTTCATGGCATTCATTTGGGATATAGCTATGAGGTGTACACTTCACATATCAGTATCGGAAACGGCAGTCACGAGCTGTTTGTGGGATATCAGACAGAGTTGAATCTGTATAAAAAGGGCAGAAATCTGCATAAGAGTGTGAGATTACTATAGTAAGATAAAAAGGTAGATATGAAGAAATTGATAGGATTATGTACCGTAGCGGCCTTTATGCTGACCAGTTGCTTTGGTAGCAAGATGATGACGGCAAATGGTGGAGAGGTGACAGGTACAGGCGGCAAAGCCTTTACTGAACCGACTCCTTATGGTATGGTATTGGTAAAGCGTGGGCATCTGAAGATGGGTATCGAGCATCAGGATTCTCTATGGGGCAAGAAAACACCTCTTAGAGATATCTCTGTTGATGGATTCTGGATGGATGAAACGGAGGTGACCAATTCGAAGTATCGCCAGTTCGTAAACTATGTACGTGATTCGATTCTGCGAGAGCGTCTTTCAGAAATCGACGAGACCTATAAGACGGTGAAAACGGATAGGGAGGGAAATGAGATCTCGACTGTTCTAAACTGGAAGAAGCCTCTACCGCGTCGTCCCAATGAAGACGAGCAGGAGATTATCGATGGTATGTATGTGACTAATCCCGTGACTGGTGATAAGATGTTGGACTATCGTCAGTTGAACTATCGCTACGAGGTGTATGACTATACTGCTGCAGCTCTACGCCGTAATCGTCTGAATCCTCAGGAACGTAATCTGAATACAGATATCACCATCGACCCTGAGGAACAGGTGATGATATCGAAAGATACAGCCTATGTGGATGATGAGGGGCGTATTGTCCGTGAGAGCATCAACCGTCCGCTGACAGGTCCTTGGGATTTTCTGAATACTTATATTGTGAATGTGTTCCCTGATACCACTTGTTGGGTAAACGATTTCCCCAATGCCGACAACGAGATGTATCTGCGTTACTATTTCTCGAATCCTGCCTATAACGACTATCCCGTGGTGGGTGTTACCTGGGAACAGGCCAATGCCTATTGTGCTTGGCGTACCGATTACTTGCTGAAAGGGTTAGGGGCAGCAGCTCGATATGTGCAACGGTATCGTCTGCCAACAGAGGCTGAGTGGGAGTTCGCTGCACGTGGTAAAGATCAGAACGAGTTTCCTTGGGACAATGAGGCTGTGGCCAGCGGTAAGGGTTGTTTCTATGCTAATTTTAAACCTGACAATGGTAACTACACGAAGGATGGTAATCTGATAACCAGTCGGGTAGGAATCTATTCTGCCAATTCAAACGGACTTTATGATATGGCAGGTAACGTAGCCGAATGGACCAGCACTATCTATACTGAGGCTGGTGTTGAGGCTATGAACGATATCAACCCCACGTTGAAATACAATGCCGCCCAAGAGGACCCCTATCGCTTGAAACGTAAGAGCGTACGTGGCGGTTCGTGGAAGGATCCTGAGTCGTATATCCGTTCGGCATGGCGTACGGCGGAGTACCAGAATCAGCCACGTTCGTATATCGGATTCCGATGCGTGCGTAGTTTGGCCAACTCAACCAGCGAGCGTGCCAAGGCTGCTAAGGTGAAAGGTAAGAGGAAATAAACTAAAAATCAAGATAGTTATGACGATATACAGCAAATATAATATGATCTACCGCTTGCAGAAGTGGATGGACAGTGTGCCAGGTCAGACCTTTCTGAACTATGCCTATAGCTGGGGTGCATCGATTGTAATCTTAGGTACACTCTTTAAGTTGACCCATCTCGATGGTGCCGATTTCTTTTTGTTCCTCGGTATGGGTACAGAGGTGGTGGTGTTCTTCCTTTCTGCCTTTGATCGGCCTTTCGATAAGTCGACCGATGGCATGGAGCTGGATACACATGTTAATGTTAATGGTGAAGTGCCCGTAGTGAGCAAGGGAGGCAGTGCTACTGTAGTTGGCGGTAATGGTGGTACCATCATTATCAATGGAAACGGCGGAAGTTACGGTTCATCGACAGATAACCGTAATATATCAGCCCCGAAAGTTACGGATTCCTCATCGATGTCGCCAACTGCGGCTCAGCCCGTTGTGATGGGACAGCCAGAACTCGATGCGGCTACTTCGAGCTATGTTGAAGAGTTAAAGCATCTGACAGAAACGCTGTCAAAAGTGTCTGCCCAGAATGAGAAGCTGGCGCACGATTCAGAGGAGATGGAGAATCTGAACCGTACGCTGACAGGTATCTGCAAGGTTTACGAGATGCAGTTGAAGAGTGCCAGTTCGCAGATTGGTACTATCGATGATATCAACGAGCAGACCAAGAAGATGGCCGGGCAGATACAGGAGTTGAACCGCATTTATGCGCGTATGATCGAAGCCTTGCAGGTTCGCGCCTCAGTGGCCCCCTAAATAAATGGTAAATTGTAAATTGTCAAATTGTAAATAAAAACATGGCAATAAAGAAAAGACCTGTCTCTCCACGCCAGCGGATGATAAATCTGATGTACGTCGTCTTGATGGCTATGTTGGCGCTGAACGTCTCTAACGAGGTGCTCAACGGCTTTTCGATTGTGGAAGAAAGTCTGAACCGCACCACCAGCAACTCGTCGAAGGAGAATCTGGCTATCTATGAGACCTTTGAACAACAGATGAAGGCCAATCCGCAGAAGACCAAGGAGTGGTACGATAAAGCCCAGCTGGTGAAGCAGATGAGCGATTCTCTTTACAACTTTGCTGCCAGCCTGAAGCAGGCCATCGTGGTTGAGGCAGATGGAGAGGATGGCGATGTGAACAATATCCGTAATAAGGAAGATCAGGAGCCTGCCAGCAATGTAATGCTCTCGCCCACTAATGGTCAGGGACAGAAGCTATATCATGCCATAAACTCCTTCCGAGAGCGGATGCTGACAATGGTTACTGATGAAAAGCAGAAGAAGATAATTGCCAGCAACCTTACTACCGAAGTCCCTAAGCGCGCTATGGGTAAGAACTGGCAGGAATATATGTTCGAATCAATGCCTGCCGCAGCTGCTGTCACCTTGTTGTCGAAACTGCAGAGTGATGTTCGTTATGCAGAAGGCGAGGTATTACATAAATTGGTGCAGAATATCGATGTGAAAGATATCCGTGTGAACTTGCTCGATGCTTTTGTCATCCCCACTTCGAAGACCATCGTTAGAGGCGATCGTTTCTCGGCTCGTATCGTGATGGCGGCTGTTGACACTACTCAGGTTCCTAATATCTTTATCGGTGGACAGAAGGTAAACTTGCAGAATGGACTCTACGAAACCGTTTGTGGTAAAACAGGCGACTTTACTTTGAAGGGGTATATGGAGATGGTGAATGGTAATGGAGACCGTATCCGTCGTGAGTTCTCACAGGATTATACAGTTGTGGAACCTGGTGCTACAGTTTCGGCCGACCTGATGAATATGCTTTATGCCGGTTATGCCAATCCCATCAGCATCAGTGTACCAGGTGTGCCTTCAAATAAAGTTCAGGCTACTATGAGTAATGGAACATTGCAGGCTGTAGGTCCTGGTAAGTACATTGCCAAACCAGCCAAAATAGGTCAGAACGCTGTTATCACAGTGACTTCAACCAATACAGGTCGCCCTCAGCAAATGGGACAGTACACCTTCCGTGTGTGTAAGTTACCCGATCCAACACCTTATATCTCTATGAGCGATGAGCATGGTAATCCTACTCGCTATAAGGGTGGTGGTTTGGCTAAGGGACAACTTGTGGGTGTTGACCGTCTGGGAGCTGCTATCGATGATGGTATTCTTGATATCGCCTTCCGTGTGCAAAGCTTTGAGACCGTGTTCTTCGACAATATGGGTAATGCTGTGCCGTTGGCATCCGATGGTGCCCAGTTCTCGGCCCGTCAGAAGGATACCTTCCGCAAACTGGCCCGTAATCGCCGCTTCTATGTCTCAAGAGTTACTGTGGTCGGGCCTGATGGAATCACCCGTACGTTGACAAATCCTATGGAAGTGATTGTTAAGTAAGGGTAAAAAAGTAAAAGAGTAAAAAGGTAAATAAATATGTAATATGAAACAGAGTATGTTTAAGAATATCAGTTTAAAGGTTGTGGTAAAAGGTATTTTACTTTTTTACCTTTTTACCCTTTTACCTTTAACAGCTACCGCTCAGCCACCCCAGCGGCGTGCAGAACAGCAGGCTCAACAGCAGAAACAGCAGCGAAACGCTTCGAACGCCATGTCAATGCGCGCTCAGATATCTTTTCCTACAGCTGTTGAAATGCCCGAAGAGGTAGTTTGGCGACGTGATATCTATCGTGAGATATCGCTTGAGGATGATGCTAACGCAGGCCTTTATCATCCAGTAGAACCACAAGGACGTCAACTCAATCTGTTTACTTATATCTTCAAATTGGCGTTGAATGGCTATATTCCAGTTTTCGAGTATCCCACTGATGGCAGCGATGTGTTCTCAGCGACTACCAGAGCAGATATGAAGACTATTCTCGACAACTATCACATCTTCTACGAGGAACAGGATGGTCGTATCAAGGTTGATAACAGCGATATTCCTTCGGCAATGGTCAAGAAATACTATCTGAAGGAGAGCGCCTATTATGATCAAGCAAACTCGTCGTTACATATCAAGGTGCAGGCTTTATGTCCAATCATGATGGATGAGTTTGGCGGTGAAGCAACACAGTATCCGCTCTTCTGGGTTCGTTATAGTGATTTGGAACCTTATCTGAATCGTCAGACAGTGATGGCGAGTAATCTGAACAATGCAGCTCAGGTATCGATGGACGATTTCTTTACCATGAATATGTATCGTGGCAAGATATATAAGACCAACAATGCACAGGGTAAGACATTATTGCAGCTCTGTGATGGTGATACCACGAAGATGAGTGCAGAACAGAAACGTATCGAAGCAGAACTCGCAGCATTTAAAAAGACCGTCTTTGGTGATGCTGCCAAGCGCGACTCATTGGATAGCATTGCTGCCCAGAATGTTAAAGCTGCAGATAAGAAGGTGAAGGCTGCTAAGAATAAGCCTGCATCGAACAAAGGTGTGAAAGAGGTTAAACAGAAAACGTCGAAATCAGAAAAAGCCAGCAGTAGTAACAGCGGTGCCCGCGTTTCTGTACGACGTCAGAGGCATTAATGGCAGGAAATAGGGAATAATCATCGAAAAAATACGGCTATTTCCTTCTCTATTCCGACTTTTTTCGTAACTTTGCACCCATCGAGAGATTCATTAACAATTTAATCCGAATAAGTTATGAAGAAAATTTTTACTTTGGTAGTGCTGCTGGCAACGATGACCGTTGCTGCCAATGCACAGTTGAAGTTTGGTGTTAAGGGTGGTCTTAACCTGACAACCATGAAGTTTGATAATTCTGTAGCCGATAAGTCAAATCAGGCAGGTTTCTTTATCGGTCCGACTGTTAACTTTACCCTTCCCATCGTAGGTCTTGGTATCGATGCCTCTGCTTTGTATGATCAGCGTTCTGCCAAGTTGGAGAATGAGACCATGAAGCAGCAGTCTATTCAGGTTCCTGTTAATCTCCGTTATGGTTTTGGTTTAGGTAATACTGCCAGCATCTATCTCTTTGCTGGTCCTCAGTTCGGTTTTAATCTCGGCGATAAGAGTAATTCTGTTGAAGCTGTTAATAAGCAAGCCGCAGGCTGGACACTGAGAAGTTCTAACCTGAGTGCTAATGTAGGTCTTGGATTGATGCTGCTGAATCATTTGCAGGTATCAGCTAACTACAATATCGCTCTTGGTAAAACTGGTGATTTTGAAGTCGTAGAGGCTGTTGGCACTACTACATGGAATACTGTTACAGGCAAGACTAAGGCTAATGCTTGGCAGTTGTCTGTAGCTTATTTCTTCTAAGAATAGGATTTATAGCGGGTCTACGTCGAAGTAGATCTGTAATGACGTATAGCGCTTGTCTTGTAGCATCTGTTGCTGGGCAAGCGCTAAATATTTCCGTACATCAGCCATGTTGATGCCCAGTTCCAACTTCAATACAAGCTTTCGTATGGAGAGTGATTTTACTTTGGCAATGGCTGGCTTGTCGGGTCCAAGCACACGGGTAGAGAACCACTTGCGCAATCTACTCCCCATTTCGATGCTTGCAGTCTCGACTACTGCATCAGACCGATGCTTCAGGTAGACGTAGACCAAACGGTAATAAGGCGGATAGTGGAATTGTTGGCGTTCCGCTATCAGTGAGTTATACAAACTTGTATAGTCATTTTGTACTACCTGTTGGATAACTGGGAGTGTCGGTGATTTAGTTTGCAGAATTACCAGACCGCGCTTCCCCTTTCTGCCAGCTCGTCCACTTACTTGTGCCATCATCATATAGGCTTGTTCGTAGGCACGGAAATCAGGATAGTTTAGCAGATTGTCGGCATTGAGAATCCCCACCACCGACACTTTATCGAAGTCGAGTCCTTTAGAAATCATCTGTGTGCCAATCAACAGATTGGTACGCCATGACGAGAAATCGCTGATAATACGTTCGTAGGCATTACGGGTTCTGGTGGTATCGAGGTCCATGCGAGCGATGCGGGCCTCAGGGAAGATGTCGCGCAACTGATCCTCTATCTTCTCTGTGCCATAGCCTTTTGTCAGGAGTTCCTTGCTGCCACAGGCTGGACACTCGGTGGGAACCTGATAGGTATATCCGCAGTAGTGACAAGTCAACTGGTTCATGTTACGATGTAATGTAAGCGATACATCGCAATGCTGGCAATGAGGAACCCAACCACACTGCTTACACTCTATCATTGGCGCATAGCCACGACGGTTCTGGAAGAGGATGACCTGCTCACCACGTTCCAATGCTTCACGTGTCTTTGTCAATAACAAGGGGGAGAAGGGACCATTCATCATTTTGCGGTGCTGTAGATCCTTGATGTCAACCACCTGAATTTCTGGTAACTCTATACCTTTATATCTTTGGAAGAGTTCTACTAATCCATATTTCCCGCTTTTGGCATTATGATAGGTCTCGAGTGAGGGCGTGGCTGTTCCTAACAACGTCTTGGCACCATACATCTGTGCCAGCATGATAGCAGCCGAACGGGCATGATAACGGGGGGCTGGATCCTGTTGCTTATAAGACGAAACATGCTCCTCATCGATAATCACCAGTCCCAGATTCTGGAAAGGTAACAGTACGGCACTTCGGGCTCCCAGTATCACGTCGTAGGGATGCTGCGATAGCTGTTTCTGCCATATTTCCACGCGCTCGGCATCAGAGTATTTGCTGTGATAGATACCTAAACGATTGCCAAACACCCGTTGCAGTCGTTGCATCATCTGTACGGTGAGGGCAATCTCCGGCAACAGATAGAGCACTTGCTGATGCTTGTTCAAAGCCTGTTGTATCAGATGGATATAGATCTCAGTCTTTCCGCTTGAGGTGACGCCATGTAATAGCGTGACATTCTTCTGCAAAAACGAGAACTGAATCTGGTTATACGCCTCCTGTTGGACTTCGCTTAATGGTTTGATTAGCTCGGGATGTGGTTCGCCGCCGTAATTCAATCTTCCAACCTCTTTGTCGTATGTCTCAAGCAAGCCACGTTGTACCAGCGCATTCACTGATTGAAGTGTATGTCCCTGATTGATTAGCTCTTCGCGTGTAATCTCAAACTGTTCTTCGCCTGCACCTAACTGGTCCCATGCTGATAGTTCGAGATAATTCAGAAACGCCTTCAGTTGCTTGGGAGCTCGTTGTAGCATATCAATGGCAACATGCAAGGCTTGTTCATTGCGGAACTTGGACGACAGTTGGATATAGAGTTCTGTCTTGGGGCGGTAGCCGTCTTCGGCTTTCAATCCTGAAGGGAGAGCTGCTTTGTACACTTCGCCAATGGGCGACATGTAGTAGTCGGCAATCCATTGCCAAAGTTTCAGTTGATGGTCGGTGATGATGGGCTCGGCATCCATTACCTGACTGATGACCTTGACTTGATAGTCTTGTGGTTTATCATTGTGCAGACGTGCCACTATGGCAAGGTAGGTCTTGCTGCGTCCGAAAGTAACAAGCACGCGAACGCCCACCTTCAGCACCATGCCCTCTGGTACTGCATAGGTGAACAATCCCGCCAGGGGAACTGGCAATATCACATCTGCATATTTCATCAGTCGGCAAAGGTACACAAAAAAGCCGAATGCTCCAAACATTCGGCTCTATTTTCTTTAGTCTCTTCTGATTCTTAGAAATTCAGTTCGCAGCCAATACCGAGTACGCGGTTGGTACGGGTAAACGAATCACTAACCAATGGCTCGGTAGAGGTAACACGATCGTAGTGACCGTAGTTGGTCTGGAAGTAGGCAGCCTTCAGGGTTACCTTGTCGCTGGCCTTGTAGTTGAAACCCAAACCAATGCTGTAGCTGTTTACCACGAACGACATGTCGTTCATATACTCATCGGTGAGTTGGTAGCGTGTGAGCTGTGTACCACCGCTGATGGTGAGCTTGTTGGTCAGATCCCACTCGGCACCTGCCAGATACTCGTTGGTACCGCCGCCCAGCAGATCCTGCGTGTTGTTATACCATTTTACATCTTTATCATAGAAGTGGTGATAACCTAAGTTCAGACGGAAATCTTTTGAGATGTTCCACATTGCACCCAGAGCTAACTGGGCAGGAGAGTCTTCGTCAATCTTTTCTGCGTCCTTGAATTTATTCACAGCGGGAATCTCGCTGGCTTTGTTAACGGTCGACTCGTTTTTCATGTGGATCTCGGTCTTGGCCTCGTATTTGGCGGCAAAGTTGAACTTGCCTACCCGCCAGTCGATACCAATCACAGGAGCCACACCTACACTCGACTGGTTACAAAGCAGGTTTACACCCTCAGAATACTTCTGCAACTGATTGAGCGACTTATTGGTGTTGTCGAGTGTCTGGCTGGTTGCCTCTAATTGTGTCTTTTTGGCTGTCAGCTCTGCAGGAACAGGAGCACCCGCTGCCTCATATTGGGCTATACCCGCATTCACAGTTGCAATGCCATTGTTTACAGTTGTGATACCGCCTTCAACCATAGCAGTAGCTGTCTGAAGGAAACTACCGAAGTCAACATACTGATTACCGGTCTTTACCATAATATTACTGATCTTGGCCTTGTAGGTAGCTGTGCCATAGAGCACACGCAGACCTCCATATACAGAGAGGTTGGGGGTAATCTTATAGGCTGCGCCCAGTTGGAAACCAAAATAGTATTGACGTCCTTGCATGTAGCCATCCATGTCGTAACCAGAAACTCCAGGAGCAGTCTGACCTAAGGCTGTGGCCAATTGGTCGAGTCCACTGAGTTGCTGTGCAATACCGCCTACTACGCTTTCGAACGAGCCGAGTCCGTCGGCAAACTCACATGCGCCGCCACCGGCAGGTACTGAGAAGTTGAATTGCAAACTCCAGTTGCCTTTGTTGTAAGCGGCTTGGATAGAAGGAATGAATGGCGCGTCAGCGATACCCTCGAAAGTTTTGGTACTCTTACCATCGTTCTTCTTTCCCAAAGCAAAGAGTGGGTTGTTACACTCGATAGTACGAGTCTGGTGGGCATACTGCCAGTTGATACCGAGATAGAATCCTTCGGGCAGAAACGCTACACCAGCAGGGTTGCTATACACACCATCAAGACCAATGGCTGCATCTCGTGCAGGATTGCGCAAGAAATCGATACTCTGGTTGGTGTTGGTTAAGATGCCACCTGCTGTGGCTGTTGTTGTGGCTACTGTCAGCATCAGACTGGCAAGCAAGACATTAATCTTTTTCATCTTTTTAAAAAATTTTTTCAAAATCGGCTGCAAAGGTATATGGATTGTTTTAAAATCTTATGTTCCCGCACACAATGTTAACGTAGTTTAACGAAAATTGCACACAAACCTGCACAAATGTGCAAAAGTGTGCATGTTTTTGCACACTTTTAGGTGTAATTGTGCAAGTTTGCCTACTTCTTCAGCTCGGGATAGCTTACGCGGGTATGATAGATGGTCTTCAGTTTCTCTATCAGTACGGTCTTGGCATAGGCAATATCACGGAATGTGATAGGACATTCTTTGAAGTATCCCTCAGCAACTTGGGCGTCAATCAGTCTGTTTACCAGGTCGCGGATTGATTTCTCGGTGTAGTCGGGCAGTGAGCGTGATGCTGCTTCTACAGTATCAGCCATCATCAGGATGGCCTGTTCTTTAGTAAACGGATTGGGACCAGGATAAGTGAACAGTAAGTCGTCGACCTCCTCGTCAGGATGTTCGTTCTTGTATTGTACGTAGAAATACTTCGTTTTGCCTTGTCCATGATGGGTGGTGATAAACTCCTTAATCATGTTGGGAAGGTTGTACTTGTCGGCCAGTTTTGTGCCCTCTGTCACGTGGCTGATAATCATCTGTGCACTATCGATGTAGCTCATCTTCTCATGCGGATTTACACCTGATTGGTTCTCGGTAAAGTAGATAGGATTGCTGATCTTACCGATGTCGTGATAAAGCGCACCCGTACGTACCAATTGGCTTTTTGCACCAATCTTGTTAGCTATCTCGGCGGCGAGGTTACCTACCTGTATAGAGTGTTGGAAGGTGCCTGGGGCTACTTCACTCATCTTCCGGAGCAGCTCCTTGTTCATATCCGACAATTCAATTAGGGTGATGTTTGAAGTAAAGCCGAAAGCCTTCTCAATGACATAAAGCAAGGGGTAGGAGCAGAATAACAGTACGCCGTTGATGATCAGGTAGTTGTACTCGCTATAACTGATCTTGGAGAGGTCGTTGATGTGTATCCAGTCGAGTGCCAGATTTGTGAGTATGCCTGCTGCGGTGACAGAGACTGCAGTCCAGAACAGTTGAGAACGACTGGATAACTCACGCAAAGAGAAAATGGCCACCAGTCCTGATACCATTTCTACTGCAACAAACTCCAGCGGATACTGTAAGAAGCAGGCGCATGTCATAATCATCGTTGTATGTGCCATGAATGCCGTTCTTGAATCCATGAACACACGAATAAAGATAGGTACCATTGCAAAGGGCACGATGTAGACGTGAAGCACACTATGCTTGACCATCATCGATGCGATAATGGTGAAAAGTACAATCTCTGTGTACAGCATAGTGGTGGATCTGACCTTTTCGAAATAGTCTTTTCTGAACAGTGTCAGGAATATCGTGAAGCAGGTGATGAAGATGGTTGTAAACAGAATTTGTCCCATGATATTGAGACGTGTCTTTTCCTGATCTACATTCTGCCGCTCCATCTCTTTTTGGAATGACAATAGTTTGTTGTAGGTTTTCTCATCTACGATATCACCGCGGTCAATGATCTTCTCGCCTCGCTGAACCAGTCCGCTGGCCAGAGGAATGCTGTTGAGAATGTCGTTCAGACTAGCCTCGCTTCGTTCTTTGTCGTAGAGCAGATTGGGAGTGATATAATCGTTGAGATTGCATTTCTGTAGGATGTCTCGGTGCTTAGCCAGAGTCTGATCCTGGAAAATCTGCTCATAGGCCGCTACCACCGAGTATACTCTGCTAATCTGTATGCTGGTGGCATGCTTGCCGTTGACAATACGTACAAACTTCGAGGTGTCTTTACTGATCTTGGCATATTCCGAATTGCTCATGATGCCCTGTTCGTAAAGTCGGCGTAAACGGTTGGAAATGATGCTGATGTAATCGTTGTGCAATCCGGGGATGCCGTTTGAGTAGTCTTTAGAGAATTGGCGTAGTTGTCTGACAACAGTTTCTGGGTTCATGATGTAATACGGTTCGTATTGTTTCATCATGCTGTCGCGTTCAAGCTTTACAGCCTCGTCACTTTTGTAGATGGGGAAGTCGAATGGGGCTTTCAGGTCCGTATATATCCAAGGTCGGCCTTTTTCAATCTTGAAATTATTCTGACTGCTATGTGGCATCATCCATACGATGATGACAACGGTTACGAAGATTAGACCCAAACGAATCAAAAAATCGCGCCAAGTAAGGTCGTTTTTGATGTTAAAACTACTCATTTCTACGTATTTTATGCAATTATGGTGCAAAAATACGAAAAAACTCTCAAAATTTTTGTAACTTTGCACACAAATTTTAATTGATTATGTCAGAAAGAAGAGTTAGAGTACGTTTTGCGCCCAGTCCAACGGGTGCTTTGCACATTGGTGGTGTGCGCACAGCATTGTATAACTACCTGTTTGCCAAGCAGCATGGTGGTGATCTGGTTTTCCGTATCGAGGATACCGATAGTAACCGTTTCGTACCTGGTGCTGAGGAGTATATCATCGAGTCGTTCAAGTGGCTCGGTATCAAGTTTGATGAGGGTGTTAGCTTTGGTGGCGACAAAGGTCCGTATCGCCAGAGCGAACGTCGTGATATTTACAAGAAATACGTTCAGAAGCTGCTGGATGCCGATAAGGCTTATATTGCCTTCGATACCCCAGAGGAATTGGAGGCTAAGCGTGCTGAGATTCAGAACTTCCAGTACGACTGTCATACCCGCGGACAGATGCGTAACTCGCTGACCATGCCTAAGGAAGAGGTTGAGAAACTGATTGCCGAGGGTAAGCAGTATGTGGTTCGCTTCAAGGTTGAGGCAGGTCAGGAGATCCTGGTTAATGACCTGATTCGTGGCGAGGTCCGTGTGAAGAGTGATATCTGTGATGACAAGGTACTTTATAAGAGTGCCGACGAGTTGCCTACTTATCACCTGGCTAACATCGTTGACGACCATCTGATGGAAATCTCGCATGTGATCCGTGGTGAGGAGTGGTTACCTTCAGCTCCATTGCACGTCATGTTGTATCGTGCTTTCGGTTGGGAGGATACCATGCCTCAGTTTGCTCACCTGCCATTGCTGCTGAAGCCCGATGGTAAGGGTAAGTTGTCGAAGCGTGATGGCGACCGTCTGGGATTCCCTGTATTCCCACTGCTGTGGAAGGATCCTAAGAGTGGTGAGACCTCTCGCGGTTATCGTGAGGATGGCTATTTCCCTGAGGCTGTTATCAACTTCCTGGCTCTGCTTGGATGGAATCCTGGGACCGAGCAGGAAATCTTCTCACTCGATGAGCTGGTTCCTCTGTTCGATATCTCTAAGTGTTCAAAGGCTGGTGCCAAGTTCGCCTTCGAGAAGGCTGTTTGGTTCAACCACGAGTATATCCTCAAGAAGAGCAATGAGGAGATTGCTGCGCTCTTCGAGCCTATCGTGAAGGAGCACTGTCCTAACGAGACTTCAGAGCGTATCCTCAAGGTAACTGAGATGATGAAAGATCGTGTGTCGTTTGTTCACGAGATGTGGCCACTCTGCTCGTTCTTCTTCGAGGCTCCTACAGCCTACGATGAGAAGACTGCCAAGAAGCGTTGGAAGGAAGACTCTGCTCAGGTGATGACCGAACTGATCGGCGTACTTGAGGGTATCGACGACTTCTCGCTCGAGAATCAGGAGCAGATTGTTCATGCCTGGGTTGAACAGAAGGAGTATAAGTTGGGTAATGTAATGAACGCATGGCGACTCACGCTCGTTGGCGAGGGTAAGGGTCCTGGCATGTTCGATATCTCTGCCTTCTTAGGTAAGGAAGAGACCATTGCCAGAATGAAACGTGCGATTGAAGTACTGGGCTAATGATTTATAACCTTGTAATATATCTGTATCTTCTTGGAGTGGCTATTTATAGCCGCTTCAATGCGAAGGTACGAAAAATGTGGCGTGGCGAGCGCGAGGCTTTCAAGATTCTACGCGAAAAGGTAGATCCGAATGCCAAGTACGTGTGGTTCCATGCTGCCTCGCTGGGTGAGTTTGAGCAGGGACGCCCCTTGATGGAGCAGTTGCGCAAGGATCATCCTGAGTACAAGATTCTGCTCACGTTCTTCTCGCCCTCAGGCTATGAGGTGCGCAAGAACTACGAGGGTGCTGATATTATCACCTATCTGCCACTCGACACCATCACCAATGCGCGTCGCTTTCTGCGTACCATTCGTCCTGTGATGGCTTTCTTCATCAAGTACGAGTTCTGGTATAACTACCTGCACATTCTGAAGCATCGTGGTGTGCCTGTGTATAGTGTGTCGAGTATCTTCCGTCCTGAGCAGGTGTTCTTTAAGTGGTACGGTCGTCAGTACGGGCGTGTGCTTAATTGCTTCACGCATTTCTTCGTACAGAACGAGATCAGTAAGGAGTTGCTGGCCAAGATTGGTATCACCAACACCTCGGTGGTAGGCGACACCCGTTTCGACCGCGTGTTGCAGATTAAAGAGGCTGCCAAGCAACTGCCTATTGTTGAGGCATTTGTAAAAGATGCGCCACAGGTGTTCGTGGCTGGTTCGTCGTGGCCTCCCGATGAGGAAATCTTCATTAAGTATTTTAATGACCACAAGAACTGGAAACTGATTATCGCCCCTCATGTGATAGGTGAGGAACATCTCAAGCAGATTGAGAAACTGCTCGAAGGTCGCAAGGTCATCCGCTATACCGAGGCAGAGAAAATGGCCAATGGTCAATTGTCAATGGTCAATGACTACGAAGTTCTTATTATTAACTGCTTCGGCTTGCTGTCGAGCATCTATCACTATGGCCATGTGGCTTATGTCGGTGGAGGCTTTGGTGTTGGTATTCACAATTTGTTGGAGGCGGCAGTATGGGATGTGCCCGTATTCTTCGGCCCCAACAACCAGAAGTTCCAGGAGGCGCAGGGATTGAAGACCAACGGTGGCTTTGAGATTAGCAGCTACGAGGAGTTTGCGGCCCAGATGGACCGTTTTGCTACCGATGCTGCTTACCTGCAGGAGCAGGGTCAGAAGGCTGGACATTTTGTAAAAGGCCAGTCGGGTGCTACGCAGAAGGTGCTTTCGGCTGTGGCGCTGTAGTTACTTTTTAGCAAAACATGAAAACTATGTGGATGATACTGTTCCTCTTGTTGCCTTTCTTGGCCATTGGTTATCTGGCATGGCACATCTGGGTGATGTTGCCTGTGCATGCATGGCTCAAAGGGCTTGTTATCGCTGTTGGCGTATTGAGTTTTGTGATGTTATTCCTGAATTTCCGTCGCGCCTTTGATAGCATGCCTTTGTCTGTGGCTCGTTGGGCTTACGAGATTGGTACATCCTCATTGTTTGTGTTGCTTTATCTGGTGATGATTTTTCTGGTGCTCGATCTGGGCCGATTGACCCGTCTGGTACCCAAGTCATGGCTTTATCAAAACGGTTATACCGCTATCGGCATCCTGGTGCTGATGGTGGGCGTGTTTGTGTATGGCAGTCTGAATTATAATAATAAGGTACGCGTAGCCCTCGATTTGAAGTCGGAGAAACCGCTCGCAAAAGCGTATAAGATTGTGATGGCGAGCGATCTGCATATCGGCTATCACAATCCTCGTAAGGAACTGGCTCGTTGGGTGGATATGATGAATGCTGAACAGCCTGATCTCATCCTGATAGCAGGCGATATCATCGATGGTAGTATGCGTCCGGTTATGGAGGAACGGATGGCTGAGGAGTTCCGTCGTCTCAAAGCACCGGTATATGCCTGCCTAGGCAATCATGAGTTTTATGCTGGTGTGCCCGAGGCCCGACAGTTCTATCAGGATGCGGGCATCCATTTGCTGATTGATGAGTCGGCAGTGATCGATAGCAGCCTCGTCATCATCGGGCGTGATGACCGTACCAATATGCGCCGTAAGCCGGTTAAAGATCTGGTGAAAGTTCAGCGCTCCCAGCTCAATGTCCAAAGTCCATACACCATTGTGCTCGATCATCAGCCTTACAATCTGGACCGGGCGGAGGAGGCCGGTGTCGACTTCCAGTTGAGTGGTCATACCCATCGTGGACAGGTGTGGCCTGTCTCGTGGATCACGGATCATGTCTACGAGTGCTCGTGGGGCAGTCATCAGCGTGGCGCAACCCGCTATTATGTCTCATCGGGCATCGGTATCTGGGGCGGCAAGTTCCGTATTGGTACCCAGAGTGAATATGTGGTTGCTACATTACAGCAGGAAAAATGACAGCCAGGGAGATCATAGCCTATATGGAGTCGCTTCATGATGAGGCGCAGCGCAAGGTCCTGATGGGATTCTTCAAGACCGCTCCTGGGGAGTATGGCTATGGTGATGAGTTCCTGGGCTTGAAGGTGCCGCAGACCAAAGAGGTGGTGAAGGCTGTTGCGAAGGAGGTCACGCTGGATGTGATACCGGAGCTGTTGATGTCTAAGTGGCATGAAGTGCGCCTCTGCGGGCTGTTGATCTTAGTGACAAAGTTCGAGCGATATGCCACCAGACGACTCGAGACTGATGCAGAGGCTGTTCGTTGTCGTGATGAGATACTCTCCCTGTATCTGCGTTATGCGGAGCAGGCAAACAACTGGGACCTGGTGGACCTGTCAGCG
This sequence comes from Prevotella sp. P6B4, assembly GCF_000619985.1. Classification (NCBI taxonomy): domain Bacteria; kingdom Pseudomonadati; phylum Bacteroidota; class Bacteroidia; order Bacteroidales; family Prevotellaceae; genus Prevotella; species Prevotella sp. P6B4. Next base: position 198,160 of record NZ_JHVE01000002.1, on the reverse strand, counting down.
CCTAAGATCCTGGGACATTGGTTGATGTTGCCAACCTTTCTCGGTGGTCAGGAAATGGCTGCTCATCAAACATACAAACGTAAGGTCTTGGATGAGTTGGCTGCAAGCTCTTGCTTATGGGAACAGCGCATGAGTATCGTCTGTTCGTGGAAGACCTCTCAGTTAGGTGATCCGTCATGGTGCTTGCGCTATGCGGAGGTTCATCTGCATCATCCGCACGATCTGATGCATAAGGCAGTAGGCTGGATGCTGCGTGAGATGGGTAAACGGGTGTCGATGGATCTGCTTCGCGATTTCCTCCGACAGCACGTTCATGAGATGCCGCGTACCATGCTTCGCTATGCGATAGAGAAGATGTCTGATCAGGAGCGTAAGTACTGGATGACGCTTGAATAAACAATAAAACCTCGCAAATCTGCGGGGTTTTATTGTTTTATTTGTTGTTTTGTTCCTCTAGGTAGAACTTGGCATATTCAACGTAGTGCTTGGCGTTGTCTGTCTGCCCTGGACGGACGGGCTTGATATACTTGGCAGGTACGCCGCCCCAAATCTCGCCGGCAGGTATCTTGGTGTTCTGCAGCACCAGGGCGCCAGCAGCCACGATGGCACCTTCGCCTATCTCACAACCGTCTAACAGGGTTGAACCCATACCTATCAGTGCGTTGTCGTGAATGGTGCAGGCATGAACGGTTACGTTGTGCCCAATGGTGACGTAGTTGCCGATTAGCGTGGGACCCGTCTCGTGTGTGACGTGTACACAACTGCCATCCTGGATATTGGTGCAGTTGCCGATGGTGATAGGGGCCACATCGCCACGAACCACCGCATTGAACCATACAGAGCAGTTGTCACCCAGCGTGACATCACCCACGATGGTGGCGTTCTCGCTAAAATAGCAATCTCGCCCCCATTTGGGAGCGAGACCGCGATATGTTTTGATAAGAGCCATACCGATTACAGGTTAGCGTTCTCAGTCTTCCAATCCTCAACAGCGGGGATGATACCAAGGCTGATGATCTCGTCGCGCATCTTCTGCAGGTGCTCGTAAGAAGCCTGGAGTGAAGCCATCTCCTCAGCTGTGCCCTCAGGCTCAGTGAAGTGTACACCGTCCTTGTCGATAACGGTAGGCATAGCCATCATTACATTCTTGAAACCGAATGCGTTTACATAGCAACCAGCAGGCCACTTGAAAGGCTCACCACCCATAGCACCCTCGATCATCTTTACAGCCTGATAAGCAGGGCTCTGGAATGAAGAACGGCCACGAAGCTTGATGATGTTGCTACCACCCTGAGTGGTCATGTGCTTGATCTCAGCCCAACGCTCGTCAGAGAGAGGGAGCTCAGAGAGAGGCTTGCCATCGATGAGAGCCTTGCTGGCGAATACTGCCATCTGCTCACCGTGACCACCGTAGGTGTAAGCGTTTGTAACCTTATCCTGCTGTACACCGAACTCCTGAGCCAGCTGCTGCTGCAGACGGGTTGAGTCGAGAGCTGCCAGAGAGGTCAGCTGGTTAGGCTTCAAACCTGAGTGAATCAGAGCTGTAAGAGCTGTTACGTCAGCGGGGTTGAAGATAACTACCACGTGCTTAACGTCTGGGCAGTACTTCTTGATGTTCTCACCGAAGTCGGCTGCGATCTGGCAGTTGCCTTTTAGCAGGTCCTCACGGGTCATACCCTCCTTACGTGGAGCGCCACCTGAAGAGATGATGTACTTAGCACCTGTGAAAGCCTCCTTAGGATCTACAGTGTAAGAAATGTTTGCACCTGGGAAAGCGCAGTGGCACATCTCATCATATACACCATGAACACCTGGCTCATAAATATCATACAAACAAATGTTGGGAGTCAAGCCCAGCATCAACACACTCTGTACCATGTTAGAGCCAATCATACCACCGGCACCAACAATCACCAATTTCTCGTTAGTTAAAAAAGCCATAATTGTATTTTTATTATTGTTATTTTTAAAGTGCTGCAAAGTTACGAAAAAAGACTCATATATAGTGGATTTTTATTATTAATCTGTGTTAATCGTATGATTTTCTGCCAGTTATTTCGTACCTTTGTAATCTCGAAATTACAAAACACGATGATGATGACTGTAAATGAAAGAATTGAAGCTCTTCGCGAGGTGATGAAACGTGAACACCTTGCTGCGTTTATATTCCCCAGTACCGATCCGCATCAGGGCGAATATGTGCCCGATCATTGGAAGGGGCGCGAGTTTATCAGTGGCTTTAACGGCTCGGCTGGTACAGCTGTGGTCACGATGACTTCAGCAGCCTTGTGGACCGATTCGCGTTATTTCATAGCTGCCGAGGAACAGTTACATGGCACTGAGTTCCAGCTGATGAAACTCAAGATGCCAGGCACGCCCACCATTGCTGATTGGATAGGTAGGGAGTGTGGTGCTGGTGCTGAGGTGGCTCTGGATGGTATGGTCAACTCGGCTAATGCCGTCAAAGAGCTGATTGCTGATCTTCGTCAACAGGGAGGTATCACGCTGCGTACTAATCTCGATCCTTTGGCGAAGATCTGGACTGATCGTCCTGCTATCCCAGAGAATGCTGTGGAGATTTTTCCTATGCGGTATGCAGGTGAGAGCTGTCATGACAAGATTGCCCGTATCCGCATGGCCTTGCGCGAAAAACATGCCGATGGTATGCTGATGTCGGCGCTCGATGATATTGCCTGGACGCTGAACCTGCGTGGCACCGATGTGCATTGCAATCCCGTGTTCGTAAGTTACTTGCTTATTTCGTCAAAAGAAGTTACCCTATATATAAATAAGGTGAAGCTTACACCTCAGGTTGAGGCTTATCTGCAAGCCGAAGGGGTAGGGGTGGCGCCTTACGAGGATGTGGTCAAAGGCTTGAAGGCATATTTCGAGTATAACATACTGCTCGATCCTGATGAGGTGAACTATACGCTTTACAAACAGGTTACCCGCGAGATAGTTGAGGCAGAATCGCCTGTCAAGCGGATGAAGACCGTAAAGAATGCTACTGAAATAGCAGGATTTAAATCGGCAATGCTGAAAGATGGCATTGCGATGGTAAAGTTCTTGTGCTGGCTGAAACCTGCTGTTGAGGCTGGCGGACAAACGGAGATTTCGATTGACCAGAAACTCACCTCGCTCCGTGCTGAACAGCCTCTTTATCGCGACATCTCTTTCGATACCATCGCTGGCTATCAGGCACATGGAGCCATTGTACATTATGAGGCTACGCCTGAGACCGATATTCCCTTGAAGCCCGAAGGCTTCCTGCTGTTGGATAGCGGTGCGCAGTATCTGGATGGTACTACCGACATCACCCGTACCATTGCCCTCGGCCCTTTAACTGAGGAGCAGAAGCGTGTTTACACCTTGGTGCTCAAAGGCCATATTCAGATTGAACTCTGTAAATTCCCCAGCGGTGCCAGTGGTACCCAGTTGGATGTGCTGGCTCGCGAGGCCATGTGGCGCGAAGGCTTGAACTATCTTCACGGCACAGGCCACGGTGTGGGCACCTATTTGAATGTACACGAGGGTCCTCACCAATTCCGTATGGAGTGGAAGCCTGCCCCATTAGTAGCAGGTATGACCATCACCGACGAGCCTGGTATCTATCTCGAAGGTAAGTTCGGTGTTCGTGTGGAGAACACCCTGCTGATTACGCCCTACATGGAAACCCAGTTTGGAGAGTTCCTGCAGTTCGAGAGTCTCACCCTATGCCCCATCGACACCACGCCTATCGTGAGAGAGATGATGTTAGACGAAGAAATCGCTTGGCTCAACCAGTATCACCAGCGTGTTTACGATACCCTGTCGCCCCATCTGACAGCCGAAGAAGCCGCCTGGCTGAAATCCGCTTGTGCCGCGATATAGTAGATATCGCTTTGTCTGAAAATGGATACGATTCGCCTATACGCGAATGGTTGTTTGCGTATAGGCGCACAGTCGTTTGGGTATAGGCGAATAATCGTTTGCGTATAGGCAAACAATAGATGAGTAGGCTTATTGTACCTGTTTAACTTACTGTTTGTACTTGTTAACCTTACTGCTTGTACCTTAAAACCTTAGGTGTGGTAGTATCAAAACATATGTTTTTGACTATCAGGAGGGTACGAAAACGCAAGAAATTACGTTTTATTTGATAAAAAACGTATAAAAACTTGGTAGTTTTGTAAAAAAGCTGTAACTTTGCACCCGCTTTTCGAGGCACTGGGCCCGGAAGCATTAAGTTTAACATAAATAATTTAAAGTAAAACAAATGATTATTGTACCAGTAAAAGAAGGCGAGAACATTGAGAAGGCTCTCAAGAAGTTCAAGAGAAAGTTCGAGAAGACAGGTGTTGTAAAGGAGCTGCGTCGTCGTCAGCAGTTTGACAAACCATCTGTACTGAAGCGCCTTAAGATGGAGCACGCTGTATACGTTCAGCAGCTTCGTACAAACGAGGAATAAAAAAGTTCCCCGAAAATTTGGTAGTTTCGAGAAATTTCCGTAAATTCGTACCCAAATACTAAAGGTTGCGATTTTATGATGATTAACCGGTTTCTGGACTACCTGCGCTACGAGCGGAATGCATCTCCGCAAACAGTGCAGACATACGAGGAAAGCCTGAGGGCATTTGAATCGTATCTGACTTTTAGGGATAATGATCTCTCTCTAGATTCGGCTGATACCGATCTGATCCGTGACTGGATGGAGAGTCTGATGGATAAAGGAAACTCTGCCTCAACGATTAACAAGAACTTGAGCGCACTGCGTTCCTTTTACCGCTTTGCCCTAAAGAGAAATCTGGTTAAGAAGGATCCGGCACATGCTGTGACGGGGCCAAAGAAATCAAAACCACTGCCGCAATTCCTTCGCGAAGGAGAGATGGATCGTCTGCTCGACGGTATGGAGTGGGGTAGCTCTTTTAATAATGTACGTGCGCGTACCATATTAATTCTATTCTACGAAGCCGGTTTGAGACGTTCGGAACTTGTAGGTCTGGATGATAAAGACGTGGATTTCGATGCGGCGCAATTGAAAGTAACGGGAAAAAGAAACAAGCAGCGTATCGTGCCTTTCGGGGCTGAGCTGGCCTCAGAGCTGCAGCGTTATCAGGCTGCGCGCCAGGAGGTGTTCGGTGAAACTGATGGTGCTTTGTTTCTGAGTGACAAAGGAGAGCGGATCTCGGGCGAACAGGTTTACCAGATTGTGCGAAAGTATCTGTCGATGGTTACCTCGCTGAAGAAGCGTTCGCCACATGTGCTGAGGCACACCTTTGCCACTGCCATGCTGAACAATGGTGCTGGGTTGGAGACGATCAAGAGTCTGCTGGGTCATGCCAGTGTTAGTACGACTGAGATTTATACCCACACTACGTTTGAGCAACTGAAACGAATTTATAAAGAGGCTCATCCGAGAGCCTGAACCCTTTTTATTAACTCTTTAAAAAATAGGAGGTAACTATGGAGATTTTGATTAAGTCGATTCACTTCGACGCTACCGAGAAGTTAGAGGCGTTCATCGAGAAGAAGGTCGCCAAGTTAGAAAAATCGTTTGAGGATATACAGAAAGTTGAGGTGCAGCTTAAAGTAGTCAAGCCCGCCACTGCTCAAAATAAGGAAGCAAGTCTTGAGGTTTTCGTTCCCGGAAACACGCTCTTTGTAGAGAAGACCTGCGACACTTTTGAGGAAGGAATCGACCTTTGCGTGGATTCGATGCGTGCTCAATTGACGAAATTCAAGGAAAAATTGAGAAATAGATAAAAAAAACTCGAAAAAGTTTTGGTAATTCAAAAATAAGTCGTAACTTTGCAGCCGTTTTCCGACAGGTCGTAAATCTGAAACAGAGAACGGCTGCTTAGAAAAGCCTCTTTAGCTCAGTTGGCCAGAGCACGTGATTTGTAATCTCGGGGTCGTTGGTTCGAATCCGACAAGAGGCTCAAGGAGAATCGGAGGATAGGCGTAAGCCAATTTTCCTCGAGGCTCAAAAGACAATCGGAGAATTTGGGTGTTTTCCAGAGTGGCCAAATGGGGCAGACTGTAAATCTGCTGTCTTTCGACTTCGGTGGTTCGAATCCATCAGCACCCACTCAAGAGATGTTTGCGGAAATAGCTCAGTTGATAGAGCACTAGCCTTCCAAGCTGGGGGTCGCGGGTTTGAGCCCCGTTTTCCGCTCAAAGAACATGCTGTAATAGCTCAGTGGTAGAGCACTTCCTTGGTAAGGAAGAGGTCCTGAGTTCAACTCTCAGTTACAGCTCTCTTGGTCTAGAAGGAGGAAACTGAAAATTCAGAATTAATAAACATTTAATAGACAAGTAAAATGGCAAAAGAGAATTTTGTGCGCACCAAACCGCACGTAAACATCGGTACTATCGGTCACGTTGACCACGGTAAGACAACTCTGACAGCTGCTATCACAACTGTGCTGGCTAAGGCTGGTCTCTCTGAGGTTAAGTCATTCGATCAGATTGACAACGCTCCCGAGGAGAAGGAGCGTGGTATCACTATTAACACCGCTCACGTTGAGTACGAGACAAAGACTCGTCACTACGCTCACGTTGACTGCCCAGGACACGCTGACTATGTAAAGAACATGGTAACTGGTGCTGCTCAGATGGACGGTGCTATTCTCGTAGTAGCTGCAACTGATGGTCCTATGCCTCAGACTCGTGAGCACGTTCTGCTCGCTCGTCAGGTAAACGTTCCACGTCTGGTTGTATTCCTGAACAAGTGTGATATGGTTGAGGACGAGGAGATGCTGGAGCTCGTTGAGATGGAGGTTCAGGAGATTCTTGCTCAGTATGAGTTCGAGGATGATACTCCAATTATCCGTGGTTCTGCTCTTGGTGCACTGAATGGTGTTGCTAAGTGGGAGGAGAAGGTAATGGAGTTGATGGATACCTGTGACACATGGATCCAGGAGCCACCACGCGCTACTGACAAGCCATTCCTGATGCCTGTTGAGGACGTATTCTCAATCACAGGTCGTGGTACTGTAGCTACTGGTCGTATCGAGACTGGTGTTATCCACGTAGGTGATGAGGTTGAGCTGCTCGGTCTTGGTGAGGACAAGAAGTCAGTTGTTACTGGCGTTGAGATGTTCCGCAAGATTCTTGATGAGGGTCAGGCTGGTGATAACGTAGGTCTGCTGCTCCGCGGTATCGACAAGAACGAGATCAAGCGTGGTATGGTACTCTGCCACCCAGGTCAGATTAAGCCATTCAAGAAGTTCAAGGCTTCTATCTACGTTCTGAAGAAGGAAGAGGGTGGTCGTCACACTCCATTCGGAAACAAGTATCGTCCTCAGTTCTACCTCCGCACCATGGACTGCACAGGTGAGATTTCACTGCCCGCAGGTGTTGAGATGGTAATGCCTGGTGATAACGTAGAGATCACTGTAGAGCTGATCTACGCTGTAGCTCTGAACCCAGGTCTGCGTTTCGCTATCCGTGAGGGTGGTCGCACAGTAGGTTCTGGTCAGATCACAGAGGTTTACGAGGACTAATCCTCTGAACCTTCCAGATAACTGGAATTCTAGTCACACTAGATAAAACCAAGCCCCCGTTTTCGGGCGGGGGCTTACTTACGGGAATAGCTCAGTTGGTAGAGCATCGGTCTCCAAAACCGAGGGTCGTGGGTTCGAGTCCTCCTTCCCGTGCTAAATAAGAAATAATATGTTTAAGAAGTTTATCGATTATTGCAAAGCTTGTTACGACGAGCTCGCACATAAGACAACATGGCCTTCTCGCAAAGAGTTGACTCACAGTGCAGTAGTGGTGCTTTCAGCATCGCTTATTATTGCTTTGGTAGTATGGGCTATGGACTTTGTGTTCAAGTCGGTAATGAGTATGGTTTATCCCGGTTAATATAACGCAAGAGAAATGGCTCAGTCAGGAATGAAATGGTACGTACTTCGCGCTGTTAGCGGTAAAGAGGCTAAGGTAAAAGAATACCTTGAGGCTCTGATGAAGCGTGACTCTTTCCTCCAGTCAAACGTAGGTCAGGTGTTACTGCCTACCGAGAAATATGCTCAGTTGCGTAACGGTAAACGTGTGGTAAAGGAAAAATTGTTCTTGCCTGGTTATGTGTTGGTAGAGGCTAACCTTCAGGGTGAGATGGCACACACGCTGCGCTTTATGCCTAATGTGTTAGGCTTCCTGGGTGGTCTGGATAATCCTACCCCCGTAAAGCAGAGTGATATTAACAGAATCCTTGGTAATGCCGAGGAGACGGAGATTAAGAGTGAAGAGATTGCTGTTCCTTACGCTGTGGATGAGGCAGTGAAGGTAACAGATGGACCTTTCAGCGGATTCAGTGGAATTATCGAAGAGGTGAATGCCGAGAAGCACAAGCTGAAAGTGATGGTTAAGATTTTCGGCCGCAAGACTCCCTTGGAGCTTGGGTATAATCAAGTGGAAAAGGAATAGGGTGGAATGTTACGGTTCGCCCGTTCTTATATACTGTTGATGGAGGCTTCCACTCCTGAGGCTTATATAACAAAATTCAATTAATAACAAACAGAAATGGCTAAAGAAGTTGCTGGATTAATCAAATTACAGATTAAAGGTGGCGCTGCGAATCCCTCACCTCCAGTAGGACCTGCACTGGGTTCTAAGGGAATCAATATTATGGGATTCTGCAAAGAGTTCAACGCCAGAACCCAGGATAAGGCAGGAAAGATTATTCCTGTTGTTATCACCTACTACACTGACAAGTCATTCTCTTTCGAGCTGAAGACTCCTCCCGCAGCTGTACAGCTGAAGGAAGCTGCTAAGCTGAAGAGCGGTTCTGCCGAGCCCAACCGTAAGAAGGTTGCCAAGGTAACTTGGGATCAGGTTCGCGCTATTGCCGAAGACAAGATGAAGGACTTGAACTGCTTTACCATCGAGTCGGCTATGAAGCTGATTGCAGGTACAGCGCGTAGTATGGGTATCACTGTAGAAGGGGAGTTCCCTGGTAAATAATTAATAACTTCAATTAAGACAATGAGTAAACTGACAAAAAATCAAAAGTTGGTCGCTGAGAAGGTTGAAGCAGGGAAAGCATACTCTTTGAAGGAAGCCGCCGCTCTGGTGAAGGAAATTACCACCACCAAGTTCGACGCTTCAGTAGATATCGATGTACGCTTGGGTGTTGATCCACGTAAGGCTAACCAGATGGTTCGTGGCGTTGTTTCGCTACCTAACGGAACTGGTAAGGTGACACGTGTGCTCGCTCTCTGTACTCCTGATCAGGAGGCTGCTGCTAAGGAAGCAGGTGCCGACTATGTTGGTCTCGATGAATATATCGAAAAGATCAAGGGCGGTTGGACAGATGTTGATGTTATCATCACAATGCCTTCTTGTATGGGTAAGCTCGGTCCTCTCGGCCGTGTGCTCGGTCCTCGTGGCCTGATGCCAAACCCCAAGAGTGGTACTGTTACTATGGATGTTGCTAAGGCAGTTAAGGAAGTTAAGCAGGGTAAGATTGACTTTAAGGTTGATAAGGCCGGTATCGTGCACACATCAATCGGTAAGATCAACTTCAACGCTGATCAGATCTTTGAGAATGCTAAGGAGTTCATCTCTACCATTATCAAGCTGAAGCCTGCCGCTGCTAAGGGTACATACATTAAGAGTATCTTCCTCTCAAGTACAATGAGCATGGGTATCAAGGTAGATCCTAAATCAGTTGAATAACTCGTTAAAAGATTAGACAAATGAAAAAGGAAGTAAAAGATACTATCATTGCAGAACTTGGTGAGAAGCTGAAGGCATATCCTCATTTCTATCTTGTTGACCTCGCCGGTCTCGATGCCGCTAAGACAAGCGAGCTCCGTGAGAAGTGCTTCAAGAGTGAGATTAAGTTGCTGATGGTGAAGAACACTCTTCTCCAGAAGGCATTCGAGGCTTCAGAAATCGATTTCTCTCCACTTTATGAGTGCTTGAAGGGTAACACAGCTGTTATGTTCGCACAGACAGCTAACGTTCCTGCTAAGCTGATCAAGGAGTACAAGAAGGAAGGTATCCCCGCCCTGAAGGGTGCATATGCTGAGGAGAGCTTCTTCGTAGGTGCTGACAAGCTTGATGAGCTCGTAGCAATCAAGAGCAAGAACGAACTGATCGCCGAGGTTGTAGCTCTGCTGCAGTCTCCTATCAAGAATGTTGTTTCTGGCTTGAACGCCGGTGGCAAGGTTCACGGTCTGCTTGACGCTATCGCTGAGCGTAACAAATAAGCGAAATAAGTAACATTAACATTAAAAACAATTAAAATTTTAAATAAAATGGCAGATATTAAAGCTATTGCAGAAGAGTTGGTAAATCTTACTGTAAAAGAAGTTAATGAGTTGGCAACTGTCCTGAAGGACGAGTATGGAATTGAGCCCGCCGCTGCAGCTGTTGCTGTTGCTGCTGGTCCTGCTGCAGCTGGTGCTGCTGATGCAGCTGAGGAGAAGACTTCATTCGACGTAGTTCTGAAGTCAGCCGGTGCTGCTAAACTGCAGGTTGTAAAGGCCGTTAAGGAGGCTTGTGGTCTTGGTCTGAAAGAGGCTAAGGATCTCGTAGACGGTGCTCCTGCTACCGTTAAGGAGGGTCTGAGCAAGGAAGAGGCTGAGAACCTGAAGAAGACCATCGAGGCCGCTGGTGCCGAGGTTGAGCTGAAGTAATCAGTTACAAACAAATAGCAATCGGTTAGGGACTCCCCAGTAGGGGGTTCCTAGCCTTTTTATTTAAATTATAATTTATGGCTTCAAAAATAATAGATAACAGAGTAAACTTTGGCAGCGTCAAAAATCCGATGCCATTCCCGGATTTCCTTGATGTGCAATTAAAGTCGTTCAAAGACTTCCTGCAGTTGGATACTCCGCCTGAGGAACGCAAGAATGACGGCTTGTATAAGGTGTTCGCTGAGAACTTCCCTATCACCGACACACGTAATAATTTCGTTCTTGAGTTCTTGGATTACTATATCGACCCGCCCCGTTACAGCATCGATGAGTGCTTGGAGCGCGGTCTGACATATAGCGTGCCCCTGAAGGCTAAGCTGAAACTGTATTGTACTGATCCGGATCATGAGGATTTCGGTACGGTGATTCAGGACGTGTTCCTGGGTCCCATCCCTTACATGACCGCTAATGGTACTTTCGTTATCAATGGAGCCGAGCGCGTAGTCGTTTCACAGTTGCACCGTTCACCTGGTGTGTTCTTCGGACAGAGCGTACATGCTAACGGTACCCTGCTGTATTCGGCACGTGTTATCCCATTCAAGGGTTCATGGATCGAGTTTGCTACCGACATCAATAATGTGATGTATGCATATATCGACCGTAAGAAGAAGTTGCCCGTAACAACACTGCTGCGTGCTATCGGTTTTGAGGCCGATAAGGACATCCTGCAGATCTTCAACCTGGCCGAGGAGGTTAAGGTTAACAAGAAGAGCCTGAAGGCTGTGATTGGCTGCAAGCTGGCTGCCCGCGTACTGAAGAGCTGGAACGAGGACTTCGTTGATGAGGATACTGGCGAGGTAGTATCAATCGAGCGTAACCAGATGATCATGGAGCGTGAGACTGAGATTACCGAGGAGAACATGATGGAGATTCTTGAGAGTGGCGCACAGACAATTCTGGTGCACAAGGATGCCTCTGTTGCTTCTGACTACAGCATCATCTTCAACACACTGGCCAAAGACCCATCAAACTCTGAGAAGGAGGCTGTGCTCTACATCTATCGTCAGTTGCGTAATGCTGACCCTGCCGATGATGCAAGTGCACGTGAGGTTATCCAGAACCTGTTCTTCTCTGACAAGCGTTACGATCTGGGTGATGTTGGTCGTTATCGTATCAACAAGAAGCTTGGTCTGAACACCGACATGGATGTTCGCGTACTGACCAAGGAGGATATTATTGAGATTATCAAGTATCTGATTCAGCTGGTTAACTCGAAGGCTACCGTCGATGATATCGACCACCTGTCAAACCGTCGCGTACGTACCGTTGGTGAGCAGCTGGCTAATCAGTTCTCTATAGGTCTGGCTCGTATGAGCCGTACCATCCGTGAGCGCATGAACGTTCGTGATAACGAGGTGTTTACACCAACCGATCTGATTAACGCCAAGACTATCTCGAGCGTTATCAACTCGTTCTTCGGTACTAACCCTCTGTCGCAGTTCATGGACCAGACCAACCCTCTGGCCGAGGTTACTCACAAGCGTCGTCTCTCTGCCCTGGGTCCTGGTGGTCTGTCTCGTGAGCGTGCCGGATTCGAGGTTCGTGACGTACACTATACACACTATGGTCGTCTGTGTCCTATTGAGAGCCCTGAGGGACCAAACATCGGTCTGATTTCGTCTCTGTGTGTATATGCTAAGATTAATGAGCTCGGATTCATCCAGACTCCTTACCGTAAGGTAGAGAATGGTGTGGCCGATCTGAGCGACAATGGTATTGTTTACCTGACAGCCGAAGAGGAGGCTGAGCACATCATCGGTCAGGGTAATGCACCTCTGAATGATGATGGTACATTTATCCGCTCGGTAGTTAAGTGTCGTCAGGATGCTGACTTCCCTGTTGTTCCACCTTCACAGGTTGACCTGATGGATGTATCGCCACAGCAGATTGCCTCTATCGCCGCTTCGCTGATTCCTTTCTTGGAGCACGACGATGCTCACCGTGCACTGATGGGATCAAACATGATGCGCCAGGCTGTACCTCTGCTTCACAACGAGGCTCCTATCGTAGGAACTGGTATTGAGAAGCAGGTTTGTGAAGATTCACGTACGATGGTTACCGCTGAGGGTGACGGTGTGATTGAGTATGTTGACGCAACCACTATCCGTATCCTCTACGATCGCACCGACGATGAGGAGTTCGTAAGCTTCGAGCCCGCTCTGAAGGAGTATCGCATTGCTAAGTTCCGTCGTACCAACCAGAATATGACCATCGACCTGCGTCCTATCTGTGAGAAGGGACAGCGTGTAAAGGCCGGTGATATCCTGACTGAGGGTTATGCTACTGAGGATGGTGAGTTGGCTCTGGGCCGCAACCTGCTGGTAGCCTATATGCCTTGGAAGGGTTACAACTATGAGGATGCTATCGTACTTAACGAGCGTATTGTTCGTGAGGACGTGCTTACCTCTGTACACGTGGATGAGTACTCACTCGATGTACGCGAGACCAAGCGTGGTGTTGAGGAGTTCACAGCTGATATTCCTAATGTCAGCGAGGAGGCAACCAAGGATCTGGACGACAACGGTGTAATCCGTGTTGGTGCCCGTGTTGAGCCAGGCGATATCCTGATTGGTAAGATTTCACCTAAGGGAGAGAGCGATCCTTCACCTGAGGAGAAGCTGCTCCGTGCTATCTTCGGTGACAAGGCCGGCGATGTGAAGGATTCTTCACTCAAGGCAAATCCATCACTGAGTGGTGTGATTATCGATAAGAAGATGTTCCAGCGCGCCATCAAGGACCGTAAGTCTAAGCAGCAGGATAAGATCGTGCTCGCTAAGATTGACGAGGAGTATGAGGCAAAGGTTGAGGACCTGAAGGATATCCTGATCGACAAGCTCCTCGAGCTGACTAAGGGTAAGACTTCACAGGGTGTGAAGGACTATACCGGTGCAGAGATCATCACCAAGGGTAGCAAGTTCACTGCTACTGCTCTGCGTAATCTGGAGTATGGTGATATCCAGATCAGCAACTGGACCAGCGATGAGCATAAGAATGGCTTGATTGCCAAGCTGATCATCAACTTCATGAAGAAGTACAAGGTGCTCGATGCTGAGATGAAGCGTAAGAAGTTTGCCATCACCATCGGTGACGAGCTGCCTAACGGCGTTCTCCAGATGGCTAAGGTATATGTTGCTAAGAAGCGTAAGATCGGCGTAGGTGATAAGCTTGCCGGACGTCACGGTAACAAGGGTATCGTTTCTAAGGTTGTTCGTCAGGAGGATATGCCATTCCTCGAGGATGGTCGTCCTGTAGACTTGGTACTGAACCCTCTGGGTGTGCCTTCTCGAATGAACCTCGGTCAGATCTTCGAGGCTATTCTGGGTGCTGCCGGTAAGCGTCTGGGTGTTAAGTTTGCTACACCTATCTTCGATGGTGCTAAGCTTGACGACCTGGCAGAGTGGACTGACAAGGCAGGTCTGCCACGTCTCTGCTCTACCCACCTTTATGACGGTGAGACCGGTGAGCGTTTCGACCAGCCTGCTACAGTAGGTATCACCTACTTCCTGAAGCTCGGTCACATGGTTGAGGATAAGATGCACGCCCGTTCAATCGGTCCGTACAGCTTGATTACCCAGCAGCCTCTTGGTGGTAAAGCCCAGTTCGGTGGACAGCGTTTCGGAGAGATGGAGGTTTGGGCCCTTGAGGCCTTCGGTGCTAGCCATGTGCTCCAGGAAATCCTGACTATCAAGTCTGATGATACCGTAGGACGTTCTAAGGCCTACGAAGCAATTGTGAAGGGTGAGCCGATGCCAACACCTGGTATCCCTGAATCTCTGAATGTGCTCTTGCACGAGTTGCGTGGTCTTGGTTTGAGTATCACACTTGATTAAAGGTAAATAAGTACAAACGAAAAAAGTAAAATTGACATATGGCTTTCAAGAAAGATTCAAAAATAAAGAATAATTTCACGAAGATTACCATCGGACTTGCTTCGCCCGAAGAGATCTTGGAGAGCAGCTTCGGTGAGGTTACCAAGCCTGAGACCATCAACTATCGTACCTATAAGCCTGAGCGCGATGGTTTGTTCTGCGAGCGCATCTTCGGTCCTACTAAGGACTATGAGTGTGCCTGCGGTAAGTACAAGCGCATCCGTTATAAAGGTATTGTCTGCGACCGTTGTGGTGTCGAGGTAACTGAGAAGAAGGTTCGTCGTGAGCGTTCTGGTCACATCGAGCTCGTTGTGCCCGTTGCTCATATCTGGTATTTCCGTAGTCTTCCTAATAAGATCGGTTATCTGCTTGGTCTGCCCACTAAGAAGCTCGATGCAGTTATCTACTACGAGCGCTACGTGGTAATCCAGCCAGGTGCGATGGCAGGTAGAAAGGACGCAGAGGGCAACGATGCCCTGGGTGCCAACCAGTACGACCTGCTGTCAGAAGATGAGTACACCGAAATCATTGAGAATCAGCTTTCGCCCGATAACGAATATCTGGATGATAGCGATCCTAATAAGTTCATCGCTAAGATGGGTGCTGAGGCCATCTACGATCTGCTGACTCGTATCGACCTCGATTCACTGTCGTACGAACTGCGTGACCGTGCCAACAGCGATTCATCAGTACAGCGTAAGAACGAGGCTCTGAAGCGTCTGCAGGTTGTTGAGGCCTTCCGCAGCAGTGTGGAGAAGGGTATCAACCGCCCAGAGTGGATGATCATGAAGATTATCCCTGTGACTCCTCCTGAGCTCCGTCCTCTGGTACCACTGGATGGTGGACGTTTCGCTACTTCTGACTTGAACGACCTCTATCGTCGCGTTATCATTCGTAACAACCGTTTGAAGCGTCTGATGGAGATCAAGGCTCCTGAAGTGATTCTCCGCAACGAGAAGCGTATGCTGCAGGAGGCTGTCGACTCACTCTTCGACAACTCTCGTAAGTCGAGCGCTGTGAAGAGCGATAGCAACCGTCCTCTGAAGTCACTCTCTGACTCGCTGAAAGGTAAGCAGGGACGTTTCCGTCAGAACCTGTTGGGTAAGCGTGTTGACTACTCAGCCCGTTCGGTTATCGTTGTAGGTCCTGAGCTGAAGATGGGTGAGTGCGGTCTGCCTAAGTTGATGGCTGCCGAGCTTTACAAGCCATTCATCATCCGTAAGCTCATCGAGCGCGGTATCGTGAAGACCGTAAAGAGCGCTAAGAAGATTGTTGACCGTCGTGAGCCGGTTATCTTTGATATCCTGGAGAATGTGATGAAGGGTCACCCCGTTCTGCTGAACCGTGCACCAACACTGCACCGTCTGGGTATCCAGGCTTTCCAGCCTAAGATGATTGAGGGTAAGGCTATCCAGCTCCACCCACTGGCTTGTACCGCGTTCAACGCCGACTTCGATGGTGACCAGATGGCTGTTCACCTCCCACTGAGTAATGAGGCTATCCTTGAGGCTCAGCTGCTCATGCTGCAGAGCCATAACATCCTGAACCCTGCCAATGGTGCACCTATCACCGTGCCTTCACAGGATATGGTGCTTGGTCTGTACTATATCACCAAGATCCGTCCAGGTGCCAAGGGTGAGGGTCTGACCTTCTACGGTCCAGAGGAGGCAATCATTGCTTACAACGAAGGTAAGTGTGAGCTGCATGCTCAGGTGAAGGTGGTTGTCGACGATATCGTTGACGGTAAGCCCGAGCGTCATATGGTAGAGACTTCTGTTGGTCGTGTCATTGTAAATGGCATCGTTCCAAAGGAGGTTGGCTATGTTAATAAGATTATCTCTAAGAAGAGTCTGCGCGACATCATCGCTGCTGTTATTAAGAATGTAGGTTTCGCTGAGGCTTGTGAGTTCCTTGATGGTATCAAGAACCTCGGTTACCGCATGGCTTATCTGGCAGGTCTGTCGTTCAACCTCGATGATATCATTATTCCTAAGGAGAAGGCAGAGCTGATTGCCAAGGGTAATGAGGAGGTTCAGCAGATTACTGACAACTATAACATGGGATTCATCACCGACAACGAGCGTTATAACCAGGTTATCGATACCTGGACCCACGTCAATAATGATATCGGTAACATCCTGCTGAAGCAGATGACCGAGGCCGACCAGGGATTCAACGCTGTATTCATGATGCTTGACTCTGGTGCCCGTGGTAGTAAGGACCAGATCAAACAGCTCTCTGGTATCCGTGGTCTGATGGCTAAGCCTCAGAAGGCAGGTGCCGAGGGACACCAGATTATTGAGAACCCAATCCTTTCTAACTTTAAGGAGGGTATGTCAGTGCTCGAGTACTTTATCTCTACTCACGGTGCTCGTAAGGGTCTGGCTGATACGGCCATGAAGACTGCCGACGCCGGATATCTGACACGTCGTCTGGTTGACGTATCTCACGATGTGATTATCACCGAGGAGGACTGTGGAACACTCCGTGGTCTGCAGTGCACCGCTCTGAAGAATGGCGATGAGGTTATCTCAAGTCTGTCTGAGCGTATCCTGGGTCGTGTATCTGTTCACGATGTCATCAATCCTAAGACTGGTGAGGTGATTGTAGAGGCCGGTGAGGAGATCACCGAGAGCATCGCCGACGCTATCGAGGCTTCTGATATCGAGACCGTTGAGATCCGTTCAGTGCTGACCTGTGAGTCGAAGAAGGGTGTCTGCATGAAGTGTTACGGACGTAACCTTGCTACCCGTCGCATGGTTCAGAAGGGTGAGGCTGTTGGTGTGATTGCTGCTCAGGCTATCGGTGAGCCAGGTACACAGCTGACACTTCGTACGTTCCACGCCGGTGGTGTGGCTGCCAACGCCGCTGCCAATGCCAGCATCGTATCTAAATATGAACGCGCCATGATCGAGCTCGAGGAGGTACGTACCGTACCATTCGACGAGGATGGTCGTGAGTGTCAGATGGTTGTCAGCCGTCTGGGTGAGATGCGCTTTGTTGATCCCAATACCAAGATCGTGCTCTCTACCGTTAACGTTCCTTACGGTTCTTCACTCTACTTCAGTCATGGCGACGAGGTTGCCAAGGGCGACAAGATCGCTCAGTGGGACCCATTCAACGCCGTTATCGTTACCGAGTATGCTGGTACCCTGAAGTTCAATGATGTGATCGAGGGTGTTACCTTCCGTGCTGAGACCGACGAAACAACTGGTCTGACTGAAAAGATCGTTACCGAGTCGCGTGACAAGCTGAAGGTGCCTACCTGTGATGTCATCGGTGCTGACGGTGAGGTCATCGGAACATATAACTTCCCTGTGGGTGGTCACGTAGTTGTTGAGGACGGTCAGACTGTTAAGACTGGTGAGACCCTTGTTAAGATTCCACGTGCAGCTGCTAAGGGTGGTGATATCACCGGAGGTCTGCCTCGTGTAACCGAGCTCTTCGAGGCTCGTAACCCATCTAACCCCGCAGTTGTATCTGAAATCGACGGTGAGGTCACCATGGGTAAGGTTAAGCGTGGTAACCGTGAGATCATTGTCACCTCTAAGACAGGTGAACAGCGTAAGTATCTCGTATCACTGTCTAAGCAGATCCTGGTACAGGAGCACGACGCCGTTCGTGCCGGTACTCCTCTGTCTGATGGTGTGATCACTCCTGGCGATATCCTCGCCATCAAGGGCCCCACCGCTGTTCAGGAGTATATCGTGAACGAGGTTCAGGACGTTTATCGTCTGCAGGGTGTAAAGATCAACGACAAGCACTTTGAGATCATCGTTCGTCAGATGATGCGTAAGGTACAGATCAACGAGCCTGGTGATACCTCATTCCTCGAGCAGGAGATTGTTGATAAGCTCGACTTCGCTGAGGAGAACGATCGTATCTGGGGTAAGAAGGTTGTTACCGATGCTGGTGACTCAGAGAACCTGCAGAAGGGTCAGATCGTTACCGCTCGTAAGCTGCGCGACGAGAACTCTATGCTGAAGCGTCGTGACCTCCGTCTGGTTCAGGTTCGTGATGCCGTTCCCGCTACATCTACCCAGATTCTGCAGGGTATCACCCGTGCTGCCCTCCAGACCAAGTCGTTCATGTCGGCTGCATCGTTCCAGGAGACCACTAAGGTGCTCAACGAGGCTGCTATCCGCGGTAAGGTCGACCACTTGGTAGGTATGAAGGAGAACGTAATCTGCGGTCACCTGATTCCTGCTGGTACTGGTCTGCGTGAGTTCGAGAAGATTGTTGTAGGCTCAAAGGAGGAATATGAGCGCATTCAGGCTAACCGCAAGAATGTTCTCGACTTCGCTGAGGAGACAATTCTCGAGGAGAAATAAGGACTTCCTTGTTCAGATATAATGCAAGAGTGCTGTAATCTGTTTACAGCACTCTTTTTTCTGTTTAATGGCAAGTTTTAATCTTAATAATTTCAAAAATAGTTATACTTTGTTAAATAGTGGCATCTGGTCGACTTTTTAACGATATAAGTTAGGTGGAATCGGAAAATAGTTGTACCTTTGCAGCCCGAAACGCCTATATTGAGCGAGATAGGGCGTATAAAGCGCTGATTATAAACAAAATAACATATATAAATTAAAAAAGTTAAGTATTATGCCTACAATTTCACAATTGGTAAGAAAAGGCAGAAAGGTAATTGTTGACAAGTCGAAGTCACCTGCTTTGGATAACTGTCCTCAGCGTCGTGGTGTCTGCGTACGTGTGTACACAACAACTCCTAAGAAGCCTAATTCGGCTATGCGTAAGGTAGCCCGTGTTCGTCTGACAAATCAGAAGGAAGTTAACTCTTACATCCCTGGAGAGGGACACAACCTGCAGGAGCACTCAATCGTGCTTGTTCGCGGTGGTCGTGTAAAGGACCTGCCAGGTGTACGTTATCACATCGTTCGTGGTACTCTTGATACCGCTGGTGTTGCTAACCGTACACAGCGTCGTTCAAAGTATGGTGCTAAGCGTCCTAAGGCTAAGAAGTAAATGACCGGAGATGGTCAGTCAGGCCAAAAAAGAAAAGAAATTTAATCCGTTTTGCTGGAGACTATGTTATAAGGTTGAGTAAATGTCCGAGCGAAGGACGTTGAAGAACAAGTAAGAACAGCCCTCAAGCAGAATTTTAATTCAAAAACAAAATGAGAAAAGCAAAACCCAAGAAGCGTGTGATCCTTCCCGATCCCGTATTCAACGACCAGAAGGTGTCTAAGTTTGTAAATCACCTGATGTTTGATGGTAAGAAGACCAAGTCGTACGAAATCTTCTACAATGCACTGGAGACAGTGAAGACCAAGATGAGCAATGAGGAGAAGTCTGCCCTTGATATCTGGAAGCAGGCTCTTGATAACATCACTCCACAGGTAGAGGTAAAGAGCCGCCGTATCGGTGGTGCTACTTTCCAGGTACCTACAGAAATCCGTCCTGACCGTAAGGAGAGCATTTCAATGAAGAACATGATTCAGTTCGCTCGCAAGCGTAGCGGTAAGTCAATGGCTGACAAGCTGGCTGCTGAGATTATGGATGCTTTCAACAACCAAGGTGGTGCCTACAAGCGTAAGGAGGATATGCACCGTATGGCTGAGGCTAACCGCGCATTTGCTCACTTCCGTTTCTAATTAATAAGGTAAGAAGTTAAAAGGATACAAAACAATGGCAAACCGCGATTTACATTTAACAAGAAATATCGGTATTATGGCTCACATCGATGCCGGTAAGACAACCACTTCTGAGCGTATCCTGTTCTACACAGGTAAGACTCATAAGATTGGTGAGGTACACGATGGAGCTGCTACCATGGACTGGATGGCTCAGGAGCAGGAGCGTGGTATTACTATCACATCTGCTGCTACCACCTGTAACTGGAACTACAACGGTAAGCAGTATAAGATCAACCTGATCGATACTCCGGGACACGTTGACTTTACCGCTGAGGTAGAGCGTTCACTGCGTGTGCTCGATGGAGCTGTTGCTACTTACTCTGCTGCCGACGGTGTTCAGCCTCAGTCTGAGACTGTATGGCGCCAGGCCGACAAGTACAACGTACCCCGTATCGGTTACGTTAACAAGATGGACCGTTCAGGTGCTGACTTCTTCGAGACAGTTCAGCAGATGAAGGACATCCTGGGTGCTAACCCTGTTGTTATCCAGGTGCCCATCGGTGCTGAGGAGAACTTCAAGGGTCTGGTTGACCTGATCAAGATGAAGGCTATCCTGTGGCACGATGAGACCATGGGTGCTGAGTACGATGTTGAAGATATCCCTGCCGACCTTGAGGCAGAGTGCGACGAGTGGCGTAACAAGCTGCTCGAGGCTGCCGCAGAGTACGACGAGGCTCTGATGGAGAAGTACTTCGACGATCCTAACTCAATCACTGAGGAGGAGATCATCGCAGCTATCCGTAAGGGTACTATCTCAATGGCTTGTACTCCTATGTTGCTCGGTTCTTCATATAAGAACAAGGGTGTACAGCCTCTGCTCGACTACGTATGTGCATTCCTGCCCGCACCTGTTGACGTAGAGGTTATTAAGGGTACTAACCCCGATACCGATGAGGAGGAAGATCGTAAGCCTTCTGAGGACGAGCCTACTTCGGCTCTGGCCTTTAAGATTGCTACCGACCCATACATGGGCCGTCTGGTATTCTTCCGTGTTTACTCTGGTAAGATTACTGCCGGTAGCTACGTTTACAACCCACGTTCGGGTAAGAAGGAGCGTATCAGCCGTCTGTTCCAGATGAACTCAAACAAGGAAATTCCTATGGAGAGCATCGACGCTGGTGATATCGGCGCAGGTGTAGGTTTCAAGGATATCCGCACTGGTGATACCCTCTGTTCTGAGGATGCACCTATCGTTCTGGAGTCAATGAGCTTCCCCGATACTGTGATCTCTATCGCAGTTGAGCCTAAGTCTCAGGCCGACGTTGCTAAGCTCGACAATGGTCTTGCTAAGCTGGCCGAAGAGGACCCAACATTCACCGTACGTACCGACGAGCAGAGTGGTCAGACCATTATCTCTGGTATGGGTGAGCTTCACCTCGATATCATTATCGACCGTCTGAAGCGTGAGTTCAAGGTTGAGTGTAACCAGGGTAAGCCTCAGGTTAACTACAAGGAGGCCATCACCAAGACTGTTAACCTCCGTGAGGTTTACAAGAAACAGTCGGGTGGTCGCGGTAAGTTCGCTGATATCATCGTAAACGTTGGTCCTGTTGACGACGATTGGGATATCGCTAAGGACGGCGGTCTGCAGTTCGTTAACGAGGTTAAGGGTGGTAACATTCCTAAGGAGTTCATCCCATCTATCCAGAAGGGATTCGAGAACGCTATGAAGAATGGTATCCTCGGTGGTTACCCAATGGATTCACTGAAGGTTACTGTACTCGACGGTTCGTTCCACCCCGTTGACTCTGACCAGCTCTCATTCGAGATCGCTGCTCTGCAGGCATACAAGAACGCATGTGCTCAGGCTAAGCCCGTACTGATGGAGCCTATCATGAAACTCGAGGTTGTAACACCTGAGGAGAACATGGGTGACGTTATCGGTGACCTGAACAAGCGTCGTGGCCAGGTAGAGGGTATGGAAGAGGCTCGTAGCGGTGCCCGTGTTGTTAAGGCTCAGGTGCCCCTGTCAGAGATGTTCGGTTATGTAACCGCTCTGCGTACCATCACTTCAGGTCGTGCTACCAGCTCAATGGAGTACGATCACCACGCTCCTCTGTCAAGCTCTATCGCTAAGACAGTTCTGGAGGAGGTTAAGGGCCGTGCCGACCTCGTATAAAGAAAACAAATGGGTGCTGCTGAGCAAATGACTCTTTAGCAGCACCCCCTTTTAAATAACAATTAAACAATTAAAACGACAATGAGTCAGAAAATTCGTATCAAGCTGAAGAGCTACGACCACAAACTCGTAGACAAGTCAGCCGAGAAGATTGTGAAGGCTGTTAAGGCCACAGGTGCTATCATCAGCGGTCCTATCCCCCTTCCTACACACAAGCGTATCTACACCGTTAACCGCTCTACCTTCGTTAACAAGAAGGCTCGTGAGCAGTTCCAGCTCTCAGACTACAAGCGTCTAATCGACATCTACAGCTCAACTGCTAAGACTGTTGATGCTCTGATGAAGCTCGAGCTCCCCAGCGGTGTTGAGGTTGAGATCAAGGTATAGTTTTTACTTTATCTGATTATAAAGCAGCGTATCTCTCAAGGATACGCTGTTTTTTTTTGTTTTGATAGCCTGAATAATCGTTAAAACGATAGTGAACTAATTAATTTAGTTTAAAAACTATAGCCTTTAGTTGCTTATAACGAAAACTTTTAGTTACTTTGCGCTCAAATTGTGATATCAACGAGTAGATTTATTGTTGAAACTTAAGGTAAACTATAGTGAATATGAAAAAGTTGACTAATAAGGAAAAGGAGATTATGGATCTGTATTGGCAGCATGGTCCGATGTTCGTCAAGGAACTCTTGGAGTACTACGACGAGCCGCGTCCGCACTTCAATACACTATCTACTATGGTTCGCATCCTGGAGAAAGAAGGTTATCTGGATCATAAACAGTTTGGTAATACCTATCAGTATTATCCTCTTATCACCGAAGCCGAATACGGACGTAAATCCATTGCCGGTGTGATCAAGAACTATTTCAATAACTCTTACCTGTCGGCTGTCTCTGCTTTCGTAAAGGAAGAGAAGATTTCCGTTGATGAACTTAAAGAACTTATCGATCAAATAGAAAGTAACAATGATTGAATTCCTGACCTATGACCTGAAGGTGGCTGCCCTCTTGGCGGTATTCTATATGTTCTACCGCCTGATGTTGGCTCGTGAAACCTTTCACCGCGTCAACCGCATCGTGCTCTTAGCAACAGCCGTGGCATCGTTTGTACTGCCCGTTTGTGTCATCACGATGCACGAAACAGTGGTTTTACAGTCTAAGCCTACTATCGCGTTCGGTGCTCTCTCCGCTGTGGCAGATGACTTACCATCCGAGATGCATGGATATACAACTTTACAGTTGGTTGTCGTAACCCTGTTCTTCATAGGTATGGCTGCCACACTTGCCCATACCCTTTGGTCGTTGTTCAGAATTGTTTCTTTGATACGTAAAAGCGAAAAGCATCCGCAGGATGATGGTACTATCATATGTGTGACTGATGCTCCCGATTTGGCACCATTCAGTTGGATGCAGTTTATCGTGATGAACCGTGGTGACTATGAGGAACAGAATGTGGCGATACTTACCCATGAGCGGGGGCATATCCGTCTTCATCACTCGTGGGACCTGCTCTTTGTCGATACCCTCACCGCTCTCCAATGGTTTAATCCTGCCATCTGGATGCTGCGCAGTGATCTGCGTGCCATCCACGAATACGAGGCCGACGGAGCCGTACTCTCTCAAGGGATTAATGCACGCCAGTATCAATACCTGTTAATAGCCAAGGCGGCAAACATCGGTGGCTACTCTCTTGCTAATGGTATCTCGCATAGTACCCTTAAAAACCGCATTGGCATGATGTTGCACGCTCAATCTCCCCGTCGTAGTCTGTTGAAGTTGCTCGCTCTGTTGCCAATCATTGGTGGCGTGCTTGCAGTGAATGCGGAGACCGTAACCGATTATGTATATGCCCAGCCGCAGAAGCAGATGCCTATCAAAAAAGGCAGGAAGAATACGGTCATTAATATTGGTGGTAAGAAAGTGCTACAGATAGTGGAAACTGACGAGAAGAAATCAGAGATTGCCGAAACACCAGCTATAGAGGAAACGGTTGAGCCAACATCTGGCAAGACTTACGATGTTGCAGAACAGATGCCGCAATTCCCTGGTGGCGCTTCAAAGCTTTTTGAGTATCTGGCAAGCAACATCCAGTATCCTGCTGAGGCTGAGAATGCTAATATCCAGGGGCGTGTCGTCGTTTCCTTTGTAGTAGAGAAGGATGGCAGAGTAACAGAGCCGCAGGTTAAAAAGTCTGTCGCACCCTCTCTCGATGCTGAAGCCCTCCGTGTTGTAGGTTCTATGCCCAAGTGGATACCTGGCAGACAGGATGGTGAAGCGGTTCGTGTGAAATACACCGTTCCCTTGAACTTCCGTCTTGAGTATGGTCCTTCTAAAGATGCTCTCGCAGAGAAGTCGGTTGCCTATGCGGCAGGTTACGAGGCTGGCAGGAAAGGACTCCATGAGCAGCGTTCTGAAAGGCCCTTAATCTATGTCGATGGTAAGGAGATGACGCTTGAGGAAGTGGGTAAGTTGGATCCTAAGTCTATCGACCACATGGATGTGCTGAAGGAGAAAACGGCCATTGAGAAATATGGTGAAAAGGCCAAAAACGGTGTAATCCTTATCAGTATAAAGAAAAAACAATAAAACTCTCTCTTAATCATGAAAATAGTGTTAACTATGATTGCCCTCGCCCTTTTGGCGGTTACACCTGCAAAGGGTGAGGGCTTAGATTCTCTTAAAATCTCCCTGCAGGCTGGCGACAGCTGTATGCAGCAGTATAACACCTTCGAAGCTCTGAAACACTATCAGAAAGCTTATGACTTGGCCAAGAAGAAAAGTCGGGAGAAGGCAGTAGAAAACCTAGCCCTTCCCCTTAAGCAACTGAATAAGTTGCCAAAGGAGAAGCAAAATGAAATCATCGAGCATCTCAAGCATTCTGCCGAACAGAGTGCGATAGTTGACTGTGCTGT
Organism: Prevotella sp. P6B4; assembly: GCF_000619985.1. Lineage (NCBI taxonomy): Bacteria > Pseudomonadati > Bacteroidota > Bacteroidia > Bacteroidales > Prevotellaceae > Prevotella > Prevotella sp. P6B4. The sequence goes on along the minus strand of NZ_JHVE01000002.1, from coordinate 172,921 downwards.
CCAGATGAAACTGGCAGACTGCTACTACAAGCGTGCTAACTATCGCCAGGTAACAGAATTGCTTAAGACGATTCCAGAGGATAGTCTCTCGCACGAGTCTTTCCGCCAGTTGGCTCAGAGCTATAAGAAACAGAGTGATCTGGACTCTTATGTGTTTTGGGCAAGTCAGTTGTTGGCGCGTTTCCCTATGGATGGGGAGATGGTGGCAGGACTCACCTTGGCATATGCGCAGTTGGAACAACCACAAAACGGCATCAAGTGCGGACAGCAGTACTTTGCTGTTGACTCTACTAACGTTGAGGTGAATCGTGCCTTGGCCGATGCCTACTTTATGGATCGCCAGTTCGGCAAGTCGTCGTTGATGTATGAACGCCTGTTAGCTCAGGGCGACTCTACCTTCAATACCCTTTACTCGGCAGGCATGAGTTGTTCGCGTATCGACAGTCTGGAACAGGCTTATAAGTACCTGCAGATGGCTTTTCTCCTGAGTGGTATGAAGCACGCCGGCTGTGCCTATCGTTTGGGTGTGGTATGCGTGGATACACAGCGCTATCCCGAGGGACTGAACTATCTGGCACTGGCAAAGGAACTGATGCGCCCCGATACTACTGTGATGAAAGCTATCACCCTGTCTGAAGGTGAGGGGTATTATCTCACTCATCAATACCCAGAGGCAGTGGCCGCCTGGAAAGAGCACCTCGGTTATAATCCCTCGTCGGTAGCTACCTATTATAATATAGCTAATGCCTATTGCTATCTTATCAAGGATGAGGAGCAGGCAAAAAGATATTATCAACAATTCATGGAGCAGGCTGCCGGTGTAGAGAAGCCAACCAAACAACTGACTGAGATGATAGTGAAAACCAAGGAGATGCTCCGCATCTATGAACTGCGCGAGAAGTACAAAGCAAGAAGAAAATAGTAACTTAAAAAGCTATATAAGAATATGAAACTAATGATGATTTCTGCCCTGTTGGCTGTCAGTGTGATGGTGCAGGCACAACAAGTGAGTGGCATGGTGATTGACAAAAGCATGATGACTGCCGCCAAGAAAATGAGTGGGAAAAGCGATACGTTGACCATAGCTAAGGTGGCTTATCGTATCACTTATCAGTCGAAGGCTGTCAATGATACGCTAACTAAGCCCTACAAGTATCGCGACGATGAGATGCGCTTGGACATCAGTGCCGATGGCGTGTCGAAGTTCTACAGCTATTCGGCTGCGGTTCGCATGAAGTTGATGCGTGAGAAGATAGAAAAGGGGGAGTTTGACTTGAGAGACCTGCCCAAGGCTGGTATCCTCTCGATGGTGTTCTATAAGAACTATCCAGAGAAAGGTAAGACGTTGATGCTTGATGCGGCGGGTGAGGCTAAGTGCCAGATAGAGGAGAAGATGGAAACACCCGAATGGACCATACTGCCCGATTCAACGGCCGACATCATGGGTTATCCCTGCCAGTTGGCTACCACCCATTTCAAGGGCCGCCAGTGGTATGCCTGGTACACCGAGGATATCCCTCTCGACGAGGGGCCATGGAAACTGCGCGGTCTGCCTGGTCTCATTCTCAAGGCCTACGACAGCAGCCGTCAGTTCATCTTCGACGGACAGGGAATGGAACAGCCCGATGGCGAACCGATTACCTTCATTAAGATGAAACGTGAGAAAGTGAGTCAGAAGGACTTCCGTCGTTTGATGGAGAGCTACGATCCGAATGATGTGCTCAAGCAGATGGCGGGCACTGGGGCTAAGATTGTGATCATGAACTCCGACGGCTCGAAACTCGATAAGATTGATCGACCCAAGTTTAATCTCATTGAGCTGCAGTGAAAAACGGTGTCATTCTGTTGATGCTGTTGCTTATGCAGGCGCTTGGTGCCTCTGCTCAGGTAACGGTGCATGGCGTAGTCGAGGATTCTGCCACCCACGAGCGGTTGGCCAGTGCCAGTGTGATGTATCTGCGTAAGGGTAAGACCGTGAAGTTCACGCGTACCAACGTGAATGGTGAGTTTGCTATTACTGTTGATCAGGTGTTGATGGGCGACCAGCTCCAGGCTACCATGCTCGGCTATGGCAAGCGCCGGCGTGGTGTGCCGATGAAGGCCGACAAGACTGTCACACTTTCGCTTCCCTCGCAGTCGTTTGCTCTGAAGGAGGTGAAGGTGCAGGGTTGTCGTGTTACCGGACGTGACACCATCACCTTCGACTTGACACGCTTCACCAATGAGCGCGACAACTCGCTGAAGGATGTGTTGAAGAAACTGCCTGGTGTGGATGTGGCATCCAATGGTAGGATCTATTATAACAATCAGGTGGTGAAACGCTTTACCGTTGAAGGCCTCGACCTTTCGGGCGGACGCTACAATCAGCTGACGGAGAATATCCGTGCCAAGGATGTGAAGAAAGCCGAGATAGTGGAGCACGACCAGCCTGTGAAGGCCCTGCGCGACAAGGTGTACTCCGATGACGTAGGCATGAACATCACACTGAAGGATGAGGCGCGCGACCGTTTGATGGCCACACTTACGCCCTACCTGCTGGTGGACGATCCAATGCATGTGGGTGGTACGGCTAATGTCCGACAGATAGGTAAGAAAAAGCAGTTGATGTACGACATGGCCTACGACCGTAAGGGTGTCGACCTCAGTGAGTCGTACCTTATCCTGGGCTCAAACTATAACCGTCTTGATGCTGCCGATATCCCTTCATGGTATAGTGTGCCATCCCTTTCTTCACCGCTCGACGAGGATCGTCTGCGCTTTAATACCTCGCAGCGCTATGGGCTGAACAGTATCCGTAAGACCAAGGCCGACAATGAGTTGCGTGTGGCGGCGGCATACGACCGTGGCGTGATTCGCCAGACTACCGCTAACCGAACGGCTTATGATCTCGATGGCGATATGCCTACCGTGACCACCGAGCAGCAGCAGAAAACCATCATCACCGATCATTTCGCCGCAGAGGTGGAGCATAAGGTGAACACCGATAAGTCCTATGGTAACGAACTTCTCCGCATTGGTGCCAGTCAGGATGATGGCTTGTCGGTATTGGGCGGTGATGCGCCTGTGCAGCGCATTCGTGTGCCCCAGCTTAATCTGGAGGGCTCGCTGTATCGTATGTATCCGATGAAGAGTGGGGCACAGCTCACCTGGAAATCTATCCTCGACTACCATCATAGCGTTAGCGATCTCTATCTCGATGCGGAGCGTAACCGGCTGCGTACCAACCTCTGGCATACTGCCCACCTGTTAGGGTGGCAACGTAAGATTGGCTGCATTACGCAGAGCTACAATCTGAGTGTAGAAGGTGAGGATGTACACGTGAATGAGACCGACAACCTCCACCTGACAGTGGATCTCCGTCCCAGCTGGCAGTATCGTACCCAAAAAGTCAATATCTCGTTTACGCCAGTGATGACTTTTGAACGTTTTGTCCGTCAACAGGAGTCGATGCTCTATCTGCATCCTTCGTTTTCGGCCTATTGGGATCCTGATGCCCGTTCTGAGTTCCGCTTCTTTAGCTATTATAGCCAGAGTGCGGGCGGTATGCAGAACTATGCGATTGACACCTACCGTCGCAACTACCGCACGTGGTATAAGGCCAGCAATCTGATACCAGTCAGTCGTCAGCTGGCTGCCACGTTAGGCTATCGGTACAAGCGTCCCATTCGTGAGTTCTTTGCTACAGTCAACCTGTCGGCGCAGCGTAGCTGGAACAATGCTACCAACGACATGCAGATTATCGATGGCTGTTATTATTACACACTCAAGGAACTGCACAGTCAGAGCGACTGCCTGAGCGGAAGTGCTACTGTGTCGAAGGGCTTCTATACCATCAAGACCAAACTGAGCCTTGGTGTGAATGGCTCACTCAGTAAGGGCCGCCAGCTGTCGGCAGATGAGTGGTACGACTATACCACTCAGTCGCTCACGTTCACGCCTGGCATCATCGTGTCGCCCGAGTGGTGTGAGTTCGACTATGAGGGCAACTTCTCGTTGCATGCCAATAAGGCGTCTGGTAGTCAGCGTACTTCGCTATTCAACTGGCGTCAGCGTCTGTCGCTCACTTCTACCATCGGCAAGATTGATCTCTCATGGAAGTTCGTCCATCATCGCAACGAGTTGCAGGCGGGCCATACCCTGAATGCCCTGCTCAGCGACGCCTCGGTTGCCTGGCGCCTGAAGAAGGTGCGACTGAAGGTCCTGTTGCGGAATATCTTCAATAAGCAGGCCTACGAGGAGACTACTTACACTGGCATCGCCACCTCAACCACGAGCTATGTTCTCCGCCCTCGTGAACTTGTCCTCTCAGCTCAGTTCTCGCTATAGCCAATACTGATTTTACCCTGACACTAACCACGTGATGGTATGACACTAACCCCGCGATAGTATGACACTAAAGCGGGGTTAGTGTTAGGGTAGAGGGGGCTTGGCCCTCCTGTTGTCGTAGCTACACCTGGTAGAACTTTCTTTGAGTTTTTGAGTGGGGCTTTGAGTTATATAACTGCTTGAGTAACAGGTATATAACTGCTGCGTGTTGAGTTTCTTGGTATCTAACTCTATAAAATTATTTTTTTATATATAATAAAATAGAGGTTTTATAGTAAAAAACCTCCAAAAACTCAAAACAATCACCGGAAACGCCCTGTTTATGGGCGTTTCGGCTTGTCAGAGACGTGTGCAAAAACTCAAAATCAACTCATCGAAACCTAAAAAGTGTTTGATAGTTTGTGGCTGCCCAGTTGCAGGCACAGCAGCGCATAGGTAGTAACAACTATCTTAGTTCGCAGACGGATTTTAAGGGCAGAAAATGAAGATTCGACTCTCTGATAGTATAAAAAATCTTAAAAGTTACTATTAACAATTAACAAAGTTTGCGTATATTATATATTATTTGTACCTTTGCACCCGCAAAAGTGAGTATTGCGCTGGCCGTGGAGCTAACAATGCCCTGATAAATAGCGACTTAGCCTTCGAAGACGAAGTAGTTGAAGTTCCTTTTTAAGTGGGTGTTTTATGCGCGCGGAAGATGCGGGAGCCACTTAAAAAGGAACATTTATTATATATTTTATAAACATTATTAATTTTTAAACTGAAATGCCAGGATTAATTGGAAGAAAAATCGGAATGACATCCGTTTTCAGTGCCGACGGTAAGAATGTACCGTGCACTGTTATCGAAGCTGGTCCTTGTGTTGTAACTCAGGTTAAGTCTGTTGAGAAGGATGGCTACAAGGCTGTTCAGCTCGCCTTCGGTGAGAAGAAGGAGAAGAATACCACCAAAGCAATGATGGGTATCTTCAAGAAGGCTAACACTACACCAAAGGCCCACTTGGCCGAGTTCAAGTTTGATGCCGAGTTGAATCTCGGTGACACCGTTACAGTCGACATCTTTGAGGGTGCCGAGTTTGTTGACGTTGTAGGAACTTCAAAAGGTAAAGGTTTTCAGGGCGTTGTGAAGCGTCATGGTTTTGGTGGCGTAGGCCAGGCTACTCACGGTCAGGACGACCGTCTGCGTAAGCCAGGTTCTATCGGTGCCTGTTCTTATCCCGCCAAGGTATTCAAGGGAATGCGCATGGGCGGCCAGATGGGTGGCGACAGAGTTACTACTCAGAACCTCAAAGTGTTAAAGGTGATTCCAGAGCACAACCTGATTCTTGTAAAGGGTAGCTGCGCTGGTTATAATGGTTCAACTGTTTTAATTAACAAGTAAGATGGAAGTTAGCGTATTGAATATCAAAGGTCAGGAGACCGGACGTAAGGTAACTCTGAACGAGGCTATCTTCGGAATTGAACCTAATGATCACGTTATTTATCTGGATGTAAAGCAGTATCTCGCTAACCAGCGTCAGGGTACAGCTAAGTCTAAGGAGAGAAGCGAAATCTCTGGTTCTACTCGTAAGCTTGGACGTCAGAAGGGTGGCGGCGGTGCCCGTCACGGAGATATCAACTCACCTCTGCTGCGTGGTGGTGGTCGTGTATTCGGTCCTACACCTCGTGACTACAGCTTCAAGCTGAATAAGAAGGTGAAGGCTCTTGCTCGTAAGTCAGCTCTGTCATACAAGGCTCAGGAGAATGCAATCGTAGTTGTTGAGGACTTCACTATGGAGGCTCCAAAGACTAAGGAGTTCATCAACATTGCAAAGAACCTGAAGGTTGACGGCAAGAAGACTCTCTTCGTAATGTCAGGTACTAATAACAATGTATATCTGTCGGCTCGCAATCTGCAGGGTGCAGAGGTAATGGAGGCTTCACTCGTTAACACCTACAAGGTGCTGAACGCTGATGTGCTCGTTATCACTGAGAAGTCTCTCCAGACAATCGACGGTATCTTAAACAAGTAAAAGGAGGACTAAGGATATGGCATTTATCATTAAACCCCTGGTCACTGAGAAGATGACCAAGATTACAGACAAGTCTTCTGTAGAGAAAACTTATAAGGTAAAGGGCGAGGAGCGTACCAAGAAGGCTGAGGCCAAGTATGGTTTCATTGTTCGTCCTGAGGCTAATAAGCTCGAGATTAAGAATGAGGTTGAGGCTCTGTACGATGTTACAGTAATCGACGTGAACACTGTTCGTTACGCCGGCAAGCGTAGCTCACGCTACACTAAGGCTGGTCTGATCAAGGGTCAGAAGAACGCGTTCAAGAAGGCAATCGTTACTCTGAAAGAGGGCGATGTAATTGATTTTTATAGCAATATTCAGTAATAAAAATGGCAGTACGTAAATTAAAGCCCGTAACTCCGGGTCAAAGACACAAGATTATTGGCACGTTCGAGGATATTACTGCATCCGTGCCAGAGAAGTCTCTCGTTTACGGTAAGCGTTCAACCGGTGGTCGAAACAACACCGGTAAGATGACTGTTCGCTACATGGGCGGTGGTCACAAGAAGAAGTATCGTCTGATCGACTTCAAGCGAGAGAAAGATGGTGTTCCAGCTGTAGTAAAGACAATCGAGTACGATCCTAACCGTTCAGCTCGCATTGCACTCCTTTTCTACGCTGATGGTGAAAAACGTTATATCATTGCTCCTAATGGACTGCAGGTTGGTGCAACTCTGATGTCAGGTGCAGACGCAGTACCCGAAGTAGGTAATGCGCTTCCATTGGCCAACATCCCTGTTGGTACAGTGATCCACAACATCGAGATGCGTCCCGGTCAGGGTGCCAAGCTCGTTCGTTCGGCAGGTAATTTCGCTCAGTTGACTTCTCGTGAGGGTAGCTATTGTGTGATCAAGCTTCCTTCAGGCGAGACTCGTCAGATTCTCTCAGCTTGTAAGGCTACTGTAGGTAGTGTAGGTAACTCAGACCACGCTCTTGAGGCATCGGGTAAGGCCGGTCGCTCTCGCTGGTTGGGTCAGCGTCCTCACAACCGTGGTGTAGTTATGAACCCACATGATCACCCAATGGGTGGTGGTGAAGGACGTCAGTCTGGAGGTCACCCACGTTCACGTAAGGGCTTGTACGCTAAGGGTCTTAAGACTCGTGCACCTAAGAAGCTTTCAAACAAGTACATTATTGAAAGAGCTAACAAGAAGTAAACAAGTTAATTAGAGTAAATTATGAGTCGTTCATTAAAGAAGGGTCCATACATCAACGTATCACTCGAGAAGAAGATTCTCGCTATGAATGAGAGTGGTAAGAAGAATGTCGTTAAGACATGGGCCAGAGCATCAATGATCTCACCCGATTTCGTGGGACACACTGTTGCAGTTCATAACGGTAACAAATTTATCCCTGTTTACGTTACAGAAAACATGGTTGGTCACAAGCTCGGAGAGTTTGCACCTACCCGTCGTTTCGGTGGTCACGCCGGTAACAAGAAGTAATCCCAGGGAAATTTAGGAATTAAGAATTAAGAATTAAGAATTAAAATGGGAGCAAGAAAACATATTAAGGCTGAAGAAAGAAAAGCAGCACTTAAGACACAGTATTTTGCCAAGCTGAATGGCTGCCCCTCTTCACCCCGCAAGATGCGCTATGTAGTGGACATGATCCGCGGCATGGAGGTGAATCGCGCACTGGGTGTTCTGAGATTCTCAAAGAAGGCAGCTGCAGCAAATGTAGAGAAACTCCTCCGTTCGGCCATCGCCAACTGGGAAGCCAAGAATGAGCGTAAGGCAGAGGACGGTGAGCTTTATGTAACTCGCGTATTCGTTGACGAGGGTGTTACAATGAAGAGAATGAGACCTGCACCACAGGGTCGCGGCTATCGTATCCGCAAGCGTTCTAACCACGTGACTCTGTTTGTTGATGCTAAAACTAATGATGTAAAAGAATAAGTATGGGACAGAAAGTTAATCCAATTAGCAACCGTCTTGGAATCGTAAGAGGTTGGGATTCAAATTGGTTCGGAGGCAAGGACTTCGGAGATAACCTGGTAGAGGATCAGAAAATCCGTAAGTACCTGAACGAGCGCCTGGCTAAGGCTAGCGTTTCAAAGATTGTCATCGAGCGCACATTGAAGCTGGTTACCATTACTATTTGCACAGCCCGTCCAGGTCTCGTCATTGGTAAAGGTGGACAAGATGTCGACAAACTGAAGGAAGAACTGAAGAAGCTCTATGACAAGGAGATTCAGATTAATATCTTCGAGGTAAAGCGCCCTGAGCTCGATGCCACGATTGTTGCTAACAACATCGCTCGCCAGGTAGAGGGTAAGATCGCTTACCGTCGTGCCATCAAGATGGCTATCCAGAACACGATGCGTGCTGGTGCCGAGGGTATCAAGGTTCAGATCTCAGGTCGTCTTAATGGAGCTGAAATCGCACGTAGCGAGATGCTGAAGGAGGGTCGTACTCCTCTGCACACCTACCGTGCTGACATTGACTACTGCCACGCTGAGGCTCTGACCAAGGTTGGTATTCTGGGTATTAAGGTATGGATTTGCCGTGGTGAGATCTATGGTAACGTTGATCTCGCACCTAACTTCACTCAGGAGAAATCAAATGGTCGCTCTAACGGCGGTAATGGTCGTGACAGAAAGTTCCGTAATAAGAAGAAGTAATAACGATTTAAAGTAGAAACTTATTATGTTACAGCCCAAAAGAGTAAGATATAGAAGACCTCAGGATGGACGCGGCAACAAAGGCAACGCCCACAGAGGAACAACACTGGCTTTCGGATCTTTCGGTATCAAGACTATGGATGCCAAGTGGATCGACAGCCGTCAGATTGAGGCAGCTCGTGTTGCTATCAATCGTTACATGAACCGTGAAGGTCAGGTATGGATTCGCATCTTCCCTGATAAGCCAATCACCCGCAAGCCTGCTGATGTGCGAATGGGTAAAGGTAAGGGAGATCCCGCAGGATGGGTTGCACCTGTTACACCAGGCCGTATTCTCTTTGAAGTAGAGGGCGTTCCTTTCGACATCGCTAAAGAGGCTCTGCGCCTCGGTGCTCAGAAGCTGCCCGTAAAGACTAAGTTTGTTGTAAGACGTGATTTCGATAAAAACGCTTAATTGAGTATGAAGATTAAAGAAGTAAGAGAGCTCGAGACCAAGGATCTGGCAGAGCGCATTGAGGCTGAGGTTGCAAAGTACAACCAGATGAAGTTGAACCACGCAATCACCCCACTTGAGAATCCATCTCAGATTAAGGCAGCTCGTCGCGACATCGCACGTATGAAATCAGAACTTCATCAGAGAGAACTTAATAAATAACAATGGTCCAGATGGAAACAAGAAATTTAAGAAAGACAAGACAGGGTGTCGTTATCAGCAACAAGATGGATAAAACCATTGTTATTGCAGCCAAGTTCAAGGAGAAGCACCCTATGTATGGTAAGTTTGTCCAGAAGACAAAGAAGTATCACGCACACGATGAGAATAACGAGTGCAATGTAGGTGATACCGTACTCATTATGGAAACCCGTCCTCTGTCAAAGACAAAGAGATGGAGATTAGTTAACATCGTAGAAAAAGCTAAGTAATTATGATACAGACAGAATCAAGACTTACAGTAGCTGACAACAGCGGTGCACGCGAGGCTCTCTGCATCCGTGTGCTGGGCGGCACCAAGCGCCGTTATGCCAGCGTAGGTGATATCATCGTTGTGTCTATCAAGAACGCGATCCCTACAAGTGATGTAAAGAAGGGTGCAGTATCTAAGGCTTTGGTTGTTCGCACTAAGAAGGAAATCCGTCGTGCCGATGGTTCTTACATCCGTTTCGACGACAATGCCTGCGTACTGCTGAACAATGCCGGTGAGCTCCGTGGTAGCCGTATCTTCGGCCCCGTTGCCCGTGAGCTCCGTGCCGTGAATATGAAGGTCGTTTCTTTGGCACCTGAGGTACTTTAATATTTAAATGATTAGAAGAAATGGCAAAGTTCAATATTAAGAAAAACGATACAGTCATCGTTCTGGCCGGTGAGGACAAGGGCAAGACTGGTAAGGTGCTGAAGGTTTTGACCGACAAGCAGCGTGCACTCGTTGAGGGCATCAACATGGTCAACAAGAGTGCTAAGCCAAGTGCCAAGAATCCTCAGGGAGGCTTTGTGAAGATGGAGGCTCCTATTCACATTTCGAATATTAGTTTGATTGACCCAAAGAGTGGCAAGGCTACCCGTGTTGCTATCAAGCGCGAAGGTAAGAATGTCGTTCGTGTCGCTAAAAAGTCAGGAGAGGAGATTAAGTAATGGCAAATACAGCACAGTTAAAGAAAGAGTACAAGGAGAAGATCGCTCCAGCTCTTCAGAAGCAGTTCAACTACACTTCTGCAATGCAGATTCCTGTCCTGAAGAAGATTGTAGTAAACCAGGGTCTTGGTGACGCTACTCAGGATAAGAAGATCATCGAGGTTGCTATCAACGAGATTACCGCTATCTGTGGTCAGAAGGCAGTTGCTACATATTCTAAGAAGGATATCGCTAACTTCAAGCTTCGTAAGAAGATGCCTATCGGTGTGATGGTAACTCTGCGCCGTGAGCGCATGTATGAGTTCCTCGAGAAGCTCGTTCGCATCGCTCTGCCCCGTATCCGTGACTTCAAGGGTATCGAGAGCAAGTTCGATGGCCGTGGTAACTACACACTGGGTATTCAGGAGCAGATTATCTTCCCAGAGATCAATATCGATTCAGTAGACCGTATTCAGGGTATGAACATCACCTTCGTAACTTCAGCTCAGACTGACGAGGAAGGTTTCGCACTGCTGAAGGCTTTCGGTCTCCCATTCAAGAACGCTAAAGATTAAGAGATATGGCAAAAGAATCAATGAAGGCCCGCGAGGTAAAGCGCGCTAAGCTCGTGGCTCGTTTCGCTGAGAAGCGTGCTGCCCTGAAGAAGGTGATCGCAACTACTGAGGATCCCGCAGAGGCTTATGAGGCAGCTCGCAAGCTGCAGAGCATCCCCAAGAACGCTAACCCCATCCGTCTGCACAACCGTTGCAAGATCACTGGTCGTCCAAAGGGATATATGCGTCAGTTCGGTCTCTCTCGTATCCAGTTCCGTGAGATGGCATCAAACGGTCTGATCCCTGGAGTTAAGAAGGCCAGCTGGTAAGCCCAGATTTAAGCAAAAGAGATTTATTAATTTAATATTGTCGGGGTAGTCCCGATTAATTAAAACATTTATTTTATGACAGATCCAATAGCAGATTATCTGACAAGACTCAGAAACGCCATCATGGCACATCACCGTGTCGTTGAGGTTCCTGCGTCAAACTTGAAGAAAGAGATCACTAAGATCCTCTTCGAGAAGGGTTACATCCTGAACTACAAGTTCATCGAGGATGGTCCTCAGGGTACTATCAAGGTTGCCTTGAAGTATGACCCTGCAACTCGTGAAAACGCCATCAAGTGCCTCAAGCGAGTTTCAACACCAGGTCTTCGCCAGTACACTGGTTACAAAGACATGCCGAGAGTAATTAACGGACTTGGAATCGCAATCCTTTCCACGTCTAAAGGTGTAATGACAGACAAAGAGGCTGCTGCCCTGAAAATCGGTGGTGAGGTTCTTTGCTATGTATATTAATTGGAGGATAGAATATGTCAAGAATAGGAAAATTGCCAATTAGTATCCCTGCAGGCGTTACTGTTGCTCAGGACAAGGACGGTGTTGTTACCGTAAAGGGTCCAAAGGGAGAGCTGACACAGAAGGTTGACCCCTCTATCAAGATGACTATCGAGGACGGTCAGATTAAGTTTGAGATCGATGAGAACAGCCCTGTAAACATTAAGCAGAAGCAGGCTTTCCATGGTCTTTATCGTGCGCTTGTTAACAATATGGTAGTAGGCGTAAGCGAAGGTTATAAGAAGGAGATGGAGCTCGTAGGTGTTGGTTACCGTGTTTCTAACCAGGGTAACATCATCGAGTTCGCACTCGGTTATACTCACCCCATCTTCATCCAGCTTCCACAGGAGGTTAAGGTTGAGACCAAGTCTGAGCGTAACCAGAACCCTCAGATTATCCTCGAGTCATGCGACAAGGCGCTGCTCGGTCTGATTTGTGCTAAGATTCGTTCTTTCCGTATGCCTGAGCCTTATAAAGGAAAGGGTATTTTGTTCAAGGGTGAGGTTATCCGTCGTAAGTCGGGTAAGTCAGCATCTGCGAAGTAATCTTGAAAATTAAACATTAAAGATTAAAAATTAAAGATTATGACAACAAAGAAAGTAGAAAGACGAATTAAGATCAAATATAGAATTCGTAAGAGCGTGTTCGGCACAGCCGAGCGTCCTCGTCTGAGCGTTTTCCGCAGCAACAAGCAGATTTATGCTCAGGTAATCAATGATTTGGAAGGTAAAACACTTGCTTCTGCATCTTCACTGGGTCTCGAGGCTATGCCTAAGATCCAGCAGGCTGAGAAGGTTGGTGAGCTCGTAGCCCAGAAGGCTCAGGAGGCCGGCGTAACAGCTGTAGTCTTCGACCGTAACGGTTATCTGTATCACGGCCGTGTTAAGTCGCTTGCAGACGCAGCACGTAAAGGTGGACTTAAATTCTAAACGATTATGGCAATGAACAAAGTTAAAGTAAATAGTGACGTAGAGTTGAAAGACAGACTGGTTGCCATCAACCGTGTTACCAAGGTAACAAAGGGAGGTCGCACCTTTACATTCGCAGCTATTGTGGTTGTCGGCGACGGCAACGGTATCATTGGCTGGGGTCTTGGTAAGGCTGGTGAAGTAACAGCAGCTATTGCTAAGGGTGTTGAGGCAGCTAAGAAGAATCTTGTTAAAGTTCCTGTACTCAAGGGCACCATCCCTCATGAGATGGAGGCTCGCTTCGGCGGTGCTCAGGTATTCCTGAAGCCGGCTGCTGCCGGTACCGGTCTTGTGGCCGGTGGTGCTATGCGTGCCGTTCTGGAGAGCGTAGGTATCAAGGATGTGCTCGCTAAGTCAAAGGGCTCATCTAACCCTCACAACCTGGTTAAGGCTACTATCGTAGCTCTGAGCCAGATGCGTGACGCCTACACTGTAGCTGGTACACGTGGAATCAGTATGGATAAAGTATTTAGAGGATAAGGAGAAGTAACTATGGCAACAATTAAGGTAAAGCAGATTAAGAGTAAGATCGGTTATCCTGTTGATCAGAAGCGCACTCTCGAGGCTCTCGGCCTGCGTAAGATCTCTCAGGTTGTTGAGGTAGAGGATACTCCTTCTATCCGTGGTATGATCCGTAAGGTACACCACTTGGTAACCGTCGTTGAGTAATTAACATTTTAAAAGTAGATTAGATTATGAAACTGAATAATTTAAAGCCGGCTGAGGGTTCTACCCACTCAAGTCGTCGTATCGGTCGCGGACCTGGTTCAGGTCTGGGTGGTACTTCTACTCGTGGTCACAAGGGTGCCAAGGCTCGTTCTGGTTATAAGAGAAAGATTGGTTTCGAAGGTGGTCAGATGCCTCTCCAGCGTCGTGTTCCGAAGGCTGGTTTCAAGAACATCAACCACAAGGAGTACTTTGCAGTAAACCTCTCTACACTTCAGAAGCTTGCTGAGGAGAAGAACCTCACCAAGATCGGAATTGCAGAGCTGATCGCTGCCGGTCTTACCAATGGCAAGGAGCTGGTTAAGGTTCTTGGCAACGGTGAACTGAAGGCTAAGGTTGACGTAGAGGCTAACGCTTTCTCAAAGACTGCTGAAGAGGCTATCAAGGCAGTAGGTGGTAACGCAACAAAAATCTGATTTTTAAAATGAAGAAGTTAATAGAGACACTGAAGAACATTTGGAAGATCGAGGATCTGCGTCAGCGCATCCTGATTACTCTCCTGTTTGTAGCGATTTATCGTTTCGGCTCGTTTGTGGTACTTCCCGGTATCAATCCAGCCATGTTAAGCCAATTGCAGTCACAGACTGCCGGTGGTCTTATGTCGCTGCTTGACATGTTCTCCGGTGGTGCATTCTCCAATGCGTCAATCTTCGCACTTGGAATCATGCCTTACATCTCTGCTTCTATCGTAATGCAGCTTCTTGCTGTCGCTGTTCCCTACGTGCAGAAAATGCAGCGTGAGGGAGAGAGCGGCCGCAAGAAGATCAGCATGTATACCCGTTGGCTCACTGTAGCCATCCTGTGCTTCCAGGCTCCGGGTTACTTGATGAATCTGAAGATGACCTCAGGAGCTGCTCTGGCAACAGGCATCTCTTGGTCATACTTCATGATTCCTGCTGTCATCATTCTTGCCGCAGGTAGTATGTTCATCCTGTGGTTGGGTGAGCGCATTACGGATAAGGGTATAGGTAATGGTATCTCACTGATTATTATGATCGGTATCATCGCTCGTCTGCCTCAGGCATTCATCCAGGAGGTCAGCTCGCGTTTCACTGCCATCACCAGTGGTGGACTGGTTATGTTCTTGGTCGAGATCATCATTCTCTATGCAGTTGTTTGCGCATCTATCGTTCTGGTTCAGGGCGTTCGCAAGGTGCCCGTGCAGTATGCAAAGCGCCTCGTAGGTAATAAGCAGGTAGGTGGTGCTCGTCAGTACATCCCACTGAAGCTGTTCGCAGCCAATGTGATGCCTATCATTTTTGCTCAGGCTCTCATGTTCATTCCTCTGAGTATTGCTCAGTGGATGAATCCTGAAAATACCTCATGGATTCTGCGCACTCTGATGGATCACCATAGTTGGGCTTACAACGTGATTTTCGCGTTCCTGATCATCGCATTCACCTATTTCTATACAGCCATTACTCTGAATCCTACTCAGATGGCTGAGGATATGAAGCGTAACAATGGTTTCATTCCTGGCGTTAAGCCTGGCAAGGAAACTGCCGAGTATATCGATACTGTTATGTCACGTATCACACTGCCCGGTTCATTGTTTATTGCTTTCATCGCTGTGATGCCTGCATTTGCAAGCTTGCTGAATGTACAGGATGCGTTCTCTCAGTTCTTCGGTGGAACATCTCTGCTGATTCTTGTCGGTGTTGTTCTCGACACACTGGCACAGATTGAGAGTCACCTGCTGATGCGTCACTATGATGGCCTGCTCAGCTCAGGTCGTATTCATGGACGTGGAATGGCTGCTTATTAATCTTCTATGAAGATATTTCTAAAGACAGAAGATGAAATAGAGCTGATGCGCCAGGCCAACCAACTTGTTGGACGTACGCTTGGTGAATTGGCTAAACATATTAAGCCTGGTATAACGACCCTCCAGTTGGATCAGATAGCGGACGAGTTCATTAGAGATAATGGAGCTATTCCAACATTCAAGGGTTACCCCAATCCATATGGAGGGCCGTTTCCTGCCAGCATCTGTACCTCGGTGAATGACGTAGTGGTTCATGGTGTCCCCAATGCCGAGACTGTTCTCAAAGAGGGTGATATCATTTCCATTGACTGCGGAACACTGTTAAACGGCTTTAATGGCGACTCTTGTTACACATTCTGTGTAGGCGAGGTCTCCGAAGAAGTCAAACAACTGTTGAAGACTACCAAGGAGTCTCTTTACAAAGGCATTGAGAATGCCGTTGCAGGTAAACATCTTGGCGATATCAGCAGTGCGGTACAGGAGCATTGTGAGGCTCAGAAGTACGGCGTCGTTCGTGAACTGGCCGGACATGGTATCGGTCGTGAGATGCACGAGGACCCACAGGTGCCTAACTATGGCCGTCGTGGCAACGGTATTATGCTGAAAGCCGGTATGTGTATTGCGATTGAGCCGATGATTACTATGGGCAAGCGCGACATCTGGATGGATGCTGATCGCTGGACTATCCGCACACGTGACGGAAAACCAGCTGCTCACTTTGAGCATACCATCGCCATCAGAAAGGGCCAGGCCGATATCCTTTCTTCTTTCGAAGAGGTTGAATTATTAGAAGGTAAGTTATATTAAATATTAAGTATGGCAAAGCAATCCGCTATTGAGCAGGACGGAACAATCGTCGAGTCACTGTCGAATGCGATGTTCCGAGTAGAACTTGAAAATGGAGTTCAGATTATTGCGCATATCTCTGGTAAGATGAGAATGCACTATATCAAAATCCTCCCCGGAGATAAGGTAAAGGTGGAAATGAGCCCCTATGACCTGACCAAAGGACGAATTGTATTCAGATACAAATAAACAATTTGAATTAATATGAAGACAAGAGCATCATTGAAGAAGCGTACCCCAGACTGCAAAATCGTACGTCGTAAGGGCCGCCTGTTCGTTATCAACAAGAAGAACCCTAAGTACAAAATGCGTCAGGGTTAATGTTAAATAAGCATAAAATGGCGGAGAATTGAAAAATTCTTCGTAACTTTGCATGCTTTTTAGCAAGAAATGTATTTTTAAAGTAATTTATTTTTATCTTTTAATTAACAATGGCAATAAGAATTGTTGGAGTAGATTTGCCCCAGAATAAGCGTGGCGAAATCGCATTGACCTATATCTATGGTATTGGTCGAAGTAGTTCAGCAAAGATATTGGACAAGGCAGGTGTCAGCCGCGACCTGAAGGTTAGCGAGTGGAATGACGACCAGGCAGCCAAAATCCGTGAAATTATCGGCGCTGAATTCAAAGTTGAAGGTGATCTCCGTTCTGAGATCCAGTTGAATATCAAGCGACTGATGGATATTGGTTGCTATCGTGGCGTCCGTCATCGTAATGGTCTTCCCGTTCGTGGTCAGAGCACCAAGAATAATGCTCGTACTCGTAAGGGTAAGAAGAAGACTGTTGCTAATAAGAAGAAGGCTACGAAGTAATTCCTAAATTAAACATTAAACATTACAGAATTAAAGTTTAAGAATTATGGCAAAGAAAACAGTCACTTCAAAGAAGAGAAACGTGAGAGTAAATGCTATCGGCCAGCTCCACGTACACAGTTCTTTTAATAATATTATTGTATCACTGGCTAACGACGAGGGTCAGATTATTTCTTGGTCTTCAGCTGGTAAGATGGGCTTCCGTGGCTCTAAGAAGAATACTCCTTATGCTGCCCAGATGGCTGCTGAGGATTGCGCTAAGGTTGCTTACGACCTGGGTCTTCGCAAGGTTAAGGCTTATGTTAAGGGTCCTGGTAATGGCCGTGAGTCAGCTATCCGTGCCATCCATGGTGCTGGTATCGAGGTAATGGAGATCATCGATGTTACTCCACTGCCACATAACGGATGTCGTCCTCCAAAGCGTCGTCGCGTATAATTATTAGAAGGATTTTTAAAGAAGAAACATTTTTATTATTATGGCAAGATATTTAGGACCGAAATCAAAAATTGCGCGTCGTTTTGGTGAGCCCATTTTCGGCGCAGACAAAGTTTTGTCTAGGAGAAACTTCCCTCCTGGACAGCATGGCAACAACCGTCGTCGTAAGATGTCTGAGTATGCCGTCATGCTGGCAGAGAAGCAGAAGGCCAAGTATACTTATGGAGTACTTGAGCGCCAGTTCCGTAATATGTTTGAAAAGGCTGCTAAGGCTGAGGGTATTACTGGTGAGGTTCTGCTCCAGAACCTTGAGAGTCGTCTCGACAACGTAGTATTCCGTCTTGGTATTGCTCCTACACGTGCTGCTGCTCGTCAGCTCGTAGGTCATAAGCACATTACCGTTGATGGTCAGGTTGTTAATATCCCTTCTTACGCTGTTAAGCCTGGTCAGGTAGTTGCTGTTCGCGAGAAGTCTAAGTCTCTTGAGGTGATTGAGGCTGCTCTGGCAGGTTTCAACCACAGCAAGTATCCTTGGATTGAGTGGGATGAGAATGTGAAGGGCGGTAAGTTCCTGCACAAGCCTGAGCGCGCTGACATCCCCGAGAATATTAAGGAGCAGTTAATCGTTGAGTTGTACTCTAAGAACTAAAATCATTTAAATTAATGGCGATATTAGCATTTCAAAAACCCGATAAAGTCGTAATGTTGGAGGCCAACGACAAGTTCGGCAAGTTCGAATTTCGTCCTTTGGAGCCCGGCTTTGGTGTGACCATTGGTAACGCCCTGCGCCGCATTCTACTTTCATCACTTGAGGGTTATGCTATCAACACTATCCGTATTGCTGGTGTTGAGCATGAGTTCTCTTCAGTTCCCGGTGTAAAGGAAGATGTAACCAACATTATCTTGAATCTGAAGCAAGTTCGATTCAAGCAAGTAGTAGAAGAATTCGAGAACGAGAAAGTCAGTATCACGGTCGAGAATTCTACCGAATTCAAAGCCGCTGACATCGGCAAGTATCTGACTGGATTTGAAGTGTTAAATCCCGATTTGGTGATTTGTCATTTAGATTCCAAAGCATCGATGCAGATTGATCTTACAATCAACAAAGGTCGCGGATATGTACCCGCTGATGAGAATCGCGAGTTCTGCACCGACGTGAATGTAATTGCAATCGATTCTATTTACACTCCGATTCGTAACGTAAAGTTCTCAGTTGAGCCATATCGTGTTGAACAGAAGACCGACTATGACAAGCTGATTCTTGAAGTTACTACGGACGGTTCTATTCACCCAAAGGACGCTCTGAAAGAGGCCGCCAAGATTCTGATTTATCACTTCATGCTGTTCTCTGACGAGAAGATCTCTCTCGAGGCTTCAGAGACTGAGAGCAACCAGGAGTTCGATGAGGAGATTCTGCACATGCGCCAATTGCTCAAGACCCGTCTCATCGACATGAACCTCTCTGTTCGTGCGCTTAACTGTCTGAAGGCAGCTGATGTTGAGACACTTGGTGATTTGGTACAGTACAATAAGACTGACCTCCTGAAGTTCCGTAACTTTGGTAAGAAATCGCTCACTGAGCTTGATGATTTGCTCGAGAGTCTGAATCTGTCGTTTGGAACCGATATTTCAAAATACAAACTGGACAGAGATTAATCTCTTGCCCAATAAAAGAACAAAAGTAAAATGAGACATAATAAGAAATTCAATCATCTCGGTCGTACTGCATCTCACCGCAGTGCCATGCTTGCTAACATGGCTATCTCTCTGATCATGCACAAAAGAATCACTACGACCGTTGCAAAGGCTAAGGCCCTGAAGAAGTATGTAGAGCCCCTGATCACTAAGGCTAAGGAGGATTCTACTAATTCTCGTCGTGTTGTATTCAGCTACCTCCAGAACAAGGAGGCTATCAAGGAACTTTTCTCTACAGTTAGTGAGAAAGTTGGTGATCGTCCCGGTGGTTACACTCGTATCATCAAGTTGGGTACCCGTCAGGGTGACGCCGCTCAGGTTTGCTTCATCGAGTTGGTAGACTTTGATCCTGAAATGGCAAAGGAGACCAAGAAGAAGTCAACACGTCGTTCACGCAAGGCTGCTCCTAAGGCCGAGGCTGCTGTTGAGGCACCTGCTGCTGAGGAGGCAAAGGCTGAGGCTCCTGCTGAAGAGGCTAAGGCTGAGTAATCGTCAGAATTTTAAATTCTTATTATACAGGCAGAGCTCGTATCTTTTAAGGTACGGGCTCTATTTTTCTTAGAATAGGGATTCCCCTACGTGATAGTGGGGGAATTCCTTTGTCCTTTTGTCAGGATATATGTATCTTTGCTGCGTGTATCTTTAAGATTGATGGTTATGAAGAAGTTGTTTGTTTTATCGCTCGGTACTTTACTGCTGTTGAGCAGTTGTGGTACTTATACAGAAGCCGGTGCTACCACTGGTGGTTGGTTCGGCTCTATCATTGGTTCGGCCATCGGTGGTATTGCTGGCGGTCCACGTGGTAGTGATATCGGCACGCTGATTGGGATGGCTGGTGGTGCTGTCGTGGGTGCAGCTGTTGGGCAAGCAGCTGAAGAGGCACACCAAAAGAAGATGGGCGAGTACCAGCAGCGTCGTATGGAGCGTGGTGGTTCTCAACGCCAGGAGGGATATGATTATCCAGATGATCGTATCTATATGGAATGTACATCCGCCCCTTTAGAGATTCGTCGACCAATGCTGATTGATAATAGTCGCGACCAAGTGCTGACGCGTGGTGAAGAGGCTAGAATCGTGTTCGAGGTTTATAATACTACCAATGAGACTATCTACCGTATATGTCCTAACGTAAAAGAAATAACCGGAAATAAGCATTTAGAGGTGTCTGACAACGTTATGATAGAGAGTATAGCTCCAGGTAAGGGCATCAGATATACAGCGCTCGTACGGGCTGATAATGGCTTAAGAGATGGCGAGGCTGTTTTCCGTATAGGAGTTTTTCAAGGTGATAAAGAGATTGCTTCTCAGACTCGGGATTTCAGGATTCAAACAAGTAAGCGATAGGTTGGTTCCTATCGCTTCTTTTTTTCTTTTTGCTCTTGCTGTTTTTTCTTCTTCATCTGCTCGTTCAACTCTACCCAGATAGGGGTGGCAGCATCACCGTCGCTGGTACTTAAGTCCAACTCGGGTTTGCTGAATACCTCGGCAGGTTTGAACGGGATAATAG
Organism: Prevotella sp. P6B4; assembly: GCF_000619985.1. Taxonomy (NCBI): domain Bacteria; kingdom Pseudomonadati; phylum Bacteroidota; class Bacteroidia; order Bacteroidales; family Prevotellaceae; genus Prevotella; species Prevotella sp. P6B4. Next base: position 152,161 of record NZ_JHVE01000002.1, on the reverse strand, counting down.
ACTCATTTAATTCCTCGACTATTACGGGGGCTATACCTTGGGCGATAATTCCTAACTCTTTGGCTGCCCTATGGGATAGGTCGATGACACGTCCCTTTACATAAGGGCCACGGTCGATTACCTTTACAATGACATGGTTGCCATTGGCAGGGTTGGTAACTAACAGCAGTGTACCAAAAGGGTAGGTGCGGTGAGCGCATGTCAGACTGTCGTGATGCAGGCGCTCGCCACTGGCCGTACGACGTCCGCTGGAGCTTTTAGAATAAAATGAAGCTTTACCGCTCTCGGTCTGAGCCTGAGCGGTAAAGCATATTATTAGTGTTAGTGTCGTTGCGACTATTCTTTTTATATAGGTCATACAATACCTTGAGCAAGCATAGCTTTCGCTACTTTCATGAAGCCGGCTACGTTGGCACCCTTCACATAGTTGATGTAGTTGCCTTCCTTACCGTACTTCACGCACTGCTCATGAATGCCACTCATAATCTGGTGCAGACGCTGGTCTACCTCTTCTGCGGTCCAGCTCATGCGCATAGAGTTCTGAGTCATCTCCAAGCCCGATGTGGCAACACCACCAGCATTAACAGCCTTGCCAGGAGCGAACAGCTGACCTGCAGCGATGAACTTGTTCACAGCCTCAGCCGTGCAACCCATATTCGATACCTCGGCTACGCAAAGTGGCTTGTTGGCCAGGATCATGTCGGCGTCGGCACCATTCAACTCGTTCTGGGTAGCGCATGGCAGATAGATGTCGGCCTTCTGCTCCCATGGTTTCTTACCGGCGTAGAACTTCGAACCCTCGAATTCCTCTTCGTAAGGCTGACATACGTCATTGCCACTGGCGCGGAGCTCCAGCATGTACTCAATCTTTTCATCATCGAGACCTGCAGGATCGTAGATGTATCCATCAGGACCAGAGATGGTGATAACCTTTGCACCCAGCTCGGTGGCTTTCTTGGCAGCACCCCATGCTACGTTACCGAAACCAGACAGGGCAACGGTCTTTCCTTTGATGTCGAGTCCGTGAGTTTCCATCATGTGGTGTACAAAATAGAGTGCACCATAACCCGTTGCCTCAGGACGCAGGATAGAACCACCCCATTCCATACCCTTACCAGTGAGGGTGGCGCCATGGAACTGACTGGTGAGCTTCTTGTACATACCAAACAGATAGCCGATCTCGCGACCACCAACGCCGATATCACCAGCAGGTACGTCCATATCGGGACCAATCACCTTGTACAGCTCGGTCATAAAGGCCTGGCAGAAACGCATAATCTCGGCATCGCTCTTGCCACGGGGAGCAAAGTCTGATCCGCCCTTACCTCCACCCATGGGCAGAGTGGTAAGTGCATTCTTGAAGGTCTGCTCGAATCCGAGGAATTTCAGGATGCTGAGGTTTACTGATGGGTGGAAACGCAAACCGCCTTTGTAAGGGCCGATGGCGCTGTTAAACTGCACGCGGTAGCCGATGTTTACCTGTACCTCGCCCTTGTCGTCGACCCAGGGCACACGGAAGGTAGTGATACGCTCAGGTTCTACAATGCGCTCTATGATTTTGGCTTTCTCAAACTCGGGGTGCTGGTTGTATACATCTTTAATACTATCCAACACCTCTCTTACTGCCTGTAAGTACTCCATTTCGCCTGGATGCTTCTGCTCCAAGGCCTGCATAATTTTCTCAACTTCCATTGTCGTTAAAACGTTTTAAGTTTACATTTTGTTACTAATTATGATGCAAAAGTAGGAAAAATATCAATACCTTCCAAGGAAAAACGAGAAAAATTTTGTTGTAAAGTTACATTTTGTTAATTGTGCGCGTTTCCAGGAATTGATGGAAGGCCTCTTGATAGCCATCGGGTACATGAATAATCTCATTGCCGATATAGATGCAGTCGTTGCGGTCTACTTTTCTGATTTTGTCGACTGCTATAATATAGGAACGGTGTACTCGCAGAAATTTCTCGGGGGCTAGCATCTCTTCTACGGCTTTCATGGTCAGGTGTGTAATCAAGGGCTTGGTCTCGCCATCGAGATAGAACATCACGTAATCCTTCATGCCGTTTACATAGACGATGCTTTCGATTGTGATATTGCGTAGTTCGCCTTCGACGCGTACGAAGATGGAGGTCGGGGGCTGGGAGTTGGGCGATGGGCATTTTGTGATAGGTGAAGCTTTGGACGATTCGCTTTTGGCAAACCACTCCTTAGCCTTATCCACTGCTACCATGAACTTATTATAGCGGATGGGCTTCAATAGGAAGTCAAGTGCACTCACTTCGTAACTCTCGAAGGCATATTCCTTGAAGGCCGTCGTAAATATGACACGGGTATCGCTGGAAATCATGTGAGCCAGTTCCATACCATTCAAGTCGGGCATCTGGATGTCGAGAAACAACAGATTGGGTTTTAGCTCTTTGATGGCATTAATGGCTGCTACCGAGTCGGTGAAACTGCCTAACAATTCCAAATCGGGGGTCTTTGCTACATACGATTCCATGAGCTTAACAGCCAGTGGCTCGTCGTCTACGATGATACAAGTTAATGGCATTTCTTTTGTTTAATCTTTAATCTTTAATGTAATTCTCACGTGATAGATATCGTCTTCGATCGACTGCTCCCATTTATATCGGCCGGCGTACATCAGGTCCAGTCGACGACGGGTATTCTCTAGTCCGATACCAGAGCCGCTCCGGTCGGTATCATCTTTAGGAAAATTGGTATTTTCACAGTTGAATATCAGTTCGTTGGCGTTCTGTAACAGGCGGATATCAATCTTCGAAGGACGGTTGCTGCTCACTCCATGCTTGAAGGCGTTCTCTACCAGCGATATGAATAGTAGTGGTGCAATCTCCATGTTCTGCTTAACGTCGAAGGTGGTTGTTATTTTGGTTTTTTCATTGCAACGCAGTTTCATCAGTGAGATATAGTTGCGCATAAACTCCACTTCGCCTTCGATGGGTACCATCTTCTTATTGGTCTCGTACATGGCGTAACGCAATAAGTCGCTCAGTTGGGCGATAGCATCTTGAGCCCCATCGGCATCAATCTGACAGAGACTCGAGATGTTGTTGAGGGTGTTGAATAAGAAATGTGGGTTTATCTGATTCTTCAGCCATGCTAATTCTGCCTCGGTGTTCTTGGCTTTCTCGTCTTTCAGTTGCTGTTTAATCTGTCGGATGCGCATGAAATGTCGGATGCCAATGGCGATGGCTGCCACGAAGCAGTTAATCAGCAGGAACATGAAAAAGCCTATGAAGAAACCTATCCACATGGTCGGTGTCATCTCTGGCAGTTCGGGTATGCGGTCGCGTGCAATCCAGACGTATAGAAACTGATAGTTCAAAGCTAAAGTGAGTAGCAGGTTACATACGGCGAACAGTAAGAATTTGCGCCGGAAGAACAGGTATGGCCCGAAGATGTAGAAGTTGACAAAATACATCGCTAATGGCGAATGCAGAATGGCCCATGTGGCCATGAATGTGGTTTTGGTAGCTTGGAAATCATGTGTACTCACAAGTGTGGCCAGCAGCGGCAATAGCATGATAAATGCCCATACAGCTACTTGTACCAAAAGTATCCAGATATCTTTTCTCTCAATCTTCTTCATAACGCTTGCAAATATAGGAAATATTTTAGAATAAAGCGTTCTTTTTCTGAAAAAGAACGCTTTATGCCATGGATTTGTTAGATATTGCTGCCGATACTATTCAACATTTCACCTTGTGACTGCTGCTCAATGAAGTCATCCTGTACGCGACTGGTACGCTGTTTCTGACTCATCTTCGAATTGCCGAAGGTATAGCTGATGTTGAAAGTCACACTGTAGATAGGTACTTTGATACAGGTGTTGCTGATGAAGTCTTTGCCGCGACTCGAGGTCTCGATGTTCAGGTTGCCGCCCTTGTTCAGACCTACCAGACCGTTGATGCTCAGGTTTAGCTTGTCTTTTAACAGACTCTTCGATACGCTGGCGGTCAACAGGTTGAATCCACCGGTATAACCCTGCAGGGTGTAGCTCTTGGTTGAAGTGATGGCGAAGGCGCTCAACTTAAGATTCCAAGGCAGTGTCTGCTGTACACCGGCCATCACGTTGGCTGTCCAGCCATTGTTTTTCTGGTCGAGGGCTGTACTGCGCAGGTCGGTATAGTTCAGCCCTCCGTTGAAGAACAGGCGTGTATCCTTGGTCAGCAAGTAGCTAACGTATCCGCTTAGTCCAGTTTGATGACTCTTTACCACGTTGCCGTAAGTGGTGTTCAACAGGTTGGCATCATCGTAGAAACTGTACTGCGAGATGGCGTTATCCACAAAATTGTGATGCAGGTTCAGGTTCACCATCAACTTTGATGTAAAGGCATTGTAAACCAGTGATACGTTATGTGCCTTCTCAACATCCAGGTCGGGATTACCGTAGCTCAGGGCAATGGGGTTGGTCTTATCTACGTATGGATTAAGATATGAGATACCAGGACGACTGATTCGCATATTGTAGGTAAGACCGAGATTTGAACCTTGCGAGATGGTGTACTGCATGCTGGCTGTAGGAACCAGACTACCGTAACTGGTGCTGAAGTCCTGACCGTTACCCAAATGGTACTCTACATCCTGCCATGTGTACTCGTAACGCAAGCCTGCCTTCATACCGAACTTGCCAAAGTTGCCTACATACTCGCCATAGCCAGCCAAGATAGAGTTCTTATACTCGTATTCTGAACTTGAATTCTGATCGTACACACCTTTTAGATAGTACTTGGAGTCAGAAGTAGCATCGTGCAGCTGGAACTTACCACCCAAATTCAGTGTCTGTCCTTTGGCCAATGGCATGGTGTAGTCCAGTTGGAAGATATGGCTGGTGGTCTTGTCTTGATTATCTGAGTAGCGGTTGGTCAGGTCGATGACGGTCGAAGTCGTGGTGAAGTTGTTAGTTATCTTCGTACTGGCTGGACTGTAATCCAATTGGTAGGTCAGGGACAGACTCTTAGTATGGTCTGCATTGAAGAATCGTTGGTAGTCCAGACTTCCGCTGAATGAGGTGCGTGAGTTTTTCATGTCGGTGGTACTACCGTAGCTGAAAGTATTACCTAATGCGGCACCGCTCATAGTGGTGAGGGCGGTACCTGTACTCTTCATATTCATCGAGTTGATGGATGCAGTGGCGTTGATCACGCTCATTGAGTCGAGTTGATAACCCAGTGTCAGGCTTCCCATGGTGAATGGTGTCTTTACATCGTTGTCCGAGGTCATTGTCTGACTCGTACCATTGGCTTGTATCTGTTCCATTTCGGTAGTGGTGTTACCAGGTTTGTTGTAGCTTGTAAACACATTGGCACTGTAACTTAACTTCCCTTGCTGTCCGCTCATGAATACGCTGGCACCCATTTGCTTGTTACCTGCCCCCAGACGGATAGTTCCGTTATAGCCGTTCATACTTTCTGAGGCTTGTGCGCTCTGTTTGTTCAGTACGATGTTCAGTACACCAGCAGCCCCCTCTGCATCGTACTTGGCGCCAGGGTTAGTAATGACCTCTATACTCTTTACTGCTGTGGCAGGCATGCTCTTGAAAACCATCGACGGGTTGCTCGATAACATTGCGTTTGGCATACCATCTACATAGACCTTAAACGATGAACTACCGTTTACGGTGATATTATCCTGTCCGTCAACCGTTACCATGGGCACTTTGCGCAGCATGTCAAGCACGGTGTTCGACTTTGAGTCCTCGTCCTCGGCTACGTTGTAGCTCATCTTGTCAACCTCCATTTTTACCAATGGCTTCTGAGCAACAATCTCCACACCTTTCAGCATGGTTTCATTCTCTTTCATAAAGATCGTACCCAGATCGAGTGGTGTTTCTTTTCCCAGTTCGATGCTCTGTCGCAACTCTTCCTTACCTACGCTGCTAAACACGATGTCGAACTTGCCCTTACCTTTCACCTCCTGCTGGAAGTGACCGTTCTCGTCGGTGATAAACATGGCGATAGGCTTATCGCTTTTGCCAGCCTTAAACACACGAACGGTGGCAAATGGTTCGCCCTCATTCAAGGTTTTGTCCATCAGTACGCCACTAACAGTGGTTTTCTGTGCCATTACTACTGCTGAGAGAGTCAGCATCATTGTTACCAGGAAAAATTTAATCTGTTTCATACCTTTATTATATTTATGTTCTTTTTATCAAAATTGACGTTGCAAAGGTATGAAAAAAGGGGGCAAGCGTGAAATCTCTTTCGACGTTTACCCCCATGTGTTTCGACGTTTGCCGTCGGCTTATATCTTTTCCAACGCCTGCTTGATGTCGTCGAGTATATCCTCAACATCCTCGATACCTACCGAAAGGCGGATCAAATCGGGAGCTACACCAGCCTCGCGCAACTGCTCATCGCTCAGCTGACGGTGAGTGTGACTGGCTGGATGCAACACACAGGTGCGGGCATCGGCTACATGGGTCACGATGTTAATCATCTCTAATGAGTCCATCCACTTAATGGCTGTCTCGCGGTCGCCTTTCAGTCCGAATGCGATGACACCGCAGCTACCATTGGGCAGATACTTCTGTCCCAGATTGTAGTACTTATCTGTAGGCAGTCCGCAGTAGTGTACCCATGCCACTTTTTCGTTCGCGTTCAGGAACTCAGCCACCTTCTGGGCATTCTTACAGTGCTGGGCCATGCGCAGATGTAATGTCTGCAAGCCCATGTTCAGCAGGAACGAATTCTGTGGTGCGGGGATAGAGCCCAGGTCGCGCATCAGCTGAGCCACCAACTTGGTTATGTAGCCCATCTTGCCAAAGGCCTTTACGTAGGTCAGACCGTGGTAGCTTTCATCGGGTGTACACAGACCCGGGAACTTCTCGGCATTAGCCAGCCAGTCAAAGTTGCCGCTATCTACGACACAACCGCCAACCTGTGTGGCCAGTCCGTCCATATACTTGGTAGTGCTGTGGGTTACGATATCAGCACCCCACTCAAATGGGCGGCAGTTGACAGGTGTGGCAAAGGTGTTATCCACAATCAAGGGGACGCCATTCTTGTGAGCAATCTTAGCGAAACGCTCAATGTCGAACACGGCACAACCAGGATTCGAGATGGTCTCGCCAAACACCGCCTTCGTGTTAGGACGGAAAGCTGCCTGAATCTCTTCGTCGCTGGCCTCGGGCGATACGAAGGTACATTCGATGCCCAGCTTTTTCATGGTGACGCCGAAGAGGTTGTATGTACCACCATAAATCTCATTCGATGTGATGAAGTGGTCGCCAGCCTGACATATATTGAACATAGCATAGAAGTTGGCAGCCTGACCGCTCGATGTGAGCATAGCACCAACACCGCCTTCGAGTGTGCAGATTTTAGCAGCCACGGCATCGTTGGTTGGGTTCTGTAGTCGGGTATAGAAGTAACCCTCTTTCTCCAGATCAAACAACTTTGCCATTTCATCAGAGTCATCGTACTTGAACGTTGTACTCTGAATGATAGGCAGTTCTATTGGTTCTCCGTTTTTGGCCTTGTAGCCAGCCTGTACACAAAGCGTACCTTGTCTCAGTTTCTTATCCATTTGTCTTCCTATTTTAGCATTTTGGGCGCAAAGATACAAAAATATGACTTAATTGCTATCAATTTGCGTAACTTTTTGTGATTTGAACCTCTTTTTTTGAAATCTTTTTCTTATATTTGCACCAGATATGTATATCTATTAACTTTTGCTTTTTAATTATGTCACGACTAACTACTTACATCAAACGCGATCTGCCATTGCGTATCAGCCTGATGATTGTGTTAGCGATGTCACTTCTGCTCACAATCACACTACTCGTCATGCTGTTCTTTTCACGCAAGGCTATGAAGGAGGATGCGTTGAATCGGGCGACAGTTACACTGAACCGAGCGATGACCAATATCGACAATATTATGTTGAGTGTCGAAGAGACGGCGGGTAATACCTATATTAATATGAAGTACGACAATCCAGAGATGATGTACACCTATGCTCGACGGATTGTTGAAGCAAATCCTTATGTGAGCGGGTGCGCCATTGCGTTCAAGCCCGATTATTTCAAAGGACACCAGCTGTACATGGCCTATGTCCATCATGGTGATAGTCTTAAACCTGAGACTGCGGCGCCTCTAATCAGTGAGTCCAGCTTTGGTAACAAACCTTATACTGAACAGGCGTGGTTCACCAAGCCTATGTCAACAGGGATGGCTACCTGGCTCAATCCGTTGGCAGACTTTGATTCAACAGGCATTCAGTCCGTCACCTCGTTCTGTATGCCCATAGCCGGCAGAGACAAGCAGCCGATAGGTGTCATCAGTGTTAACGTCTCGCTCAGTTTGTTATCGGGCGTCATGGCTGCAGCCAAGCCATCACCCAATTCGTATTGCGCATTGTTGGATCGCGATGGCTCGTTTATCGTTCATCCCGTGGGTGAGTATCTGTTCAATTTTTCTGCTTTAAACATGCCTGGCGAATCGGTACATCAGGCTGTTGAGACGATGATGAACGGCGGTTCTGGCTATTTACCATTCAATATCGATGGGCGTAAGTTTTATTTGTTTTATCAACCCTTTGAACTGGTCGATTTTCCTTATCGTGACGTTGGTGATTTAGGGTGGAGTTTAGGTGTGGTTTTTTCTGAAGAGGATATATTCGGCGATTATAATCGTTTGTTTAACTACGTCTTGATCATAGCTGTTGTTGGTATGGTGCTACTGTATTTGCATATTCGCTTGATTATTCGTCATCGCTTGCGACCACTTAGCATGCTGAAGGAACGTACCGAGCGTATTGCTCAGGGACATTATGATGAGCCCATTCCTACTAGTCCGAATATCGACGAGATCGGTAAGTTGCAGTACAACTTCCAGCGTATGCAGCGGTCGGTAGCTGCTAATATCAGTGAACTTAACGAGATTACCTCTTCTATTCAGAAACATAGTACAGAGCTGCAAGAAGCTTATCAACAAGCTCGTAAGGCCGATAATATGAAGACGGTGTTCATGCATAATATGACCAATCAAATGGTTGCACCTGCATGGGCTATCGATGAAGATGTGACGGCCCTGTGTCAATACGATGAGGACAGTCAAAAGAATGAGGTAGGAACGTTAGTCGAGCATATCCAGCAAAACGGTGTAGCCATTACCCGTGTACTTAATAGTCTGATTAATAGTTCAGAGGAGGAACAAATACAGGAGAAAGGAGGTGAGTCATGATTAACATTCGTCAATCGTTCCCAGCCAAAGTTGTTCTGTGGGTATTAGGCTTGGCAATCCCTATCTTCATGGCCTCTGTCGGTGTTCTGTTTTGGCAATCGCGTAAGATGGTACGCGATGAGGCTGTTGATCTTGCAAATGGCGTACTTAATCATGCCATGCACCGTATTCGTCGTTATTTGATTACTGTCGAGACTGCAACCAATACACATGCTCGGGTGGCAGAGCAATCGTTGGTCGCCGATTCGCTGCTTCATTTGTCGAATCGCATTACACAGATGAATCCCTTTGTCGACGGCTGTGCAATCAGCACAGAACCGCATGTGGTCTCGGGCTATCCTGATCGATTCATGGCTTATTCTATCCGTGAAAAGGGTGGTGTCACCACTACGCTCGAGACTGATTACAATTATTTCGGGCGCCGATGGTATAGTGTGCCGCGCGCTCAGCAGAAACCTGGCTGGGTGGTGTATTACGACGAGGATAATACCCTCGACCTTAAAGAGGATGGTATGATGGCTGCCTATAGCCATCCGCTCTACGATGCAAAAAAGCGATTCTTGGGACTTATTACCATCGAGATGTCGCTACTGCATATTTCGCAAGTGCTCGCAGAGGAGAAACCTTATCCTCACTCTTATTTCATCATGATTGATGAGCAGGGACGCTATGTGGGACATCCTGATTCGACACGCTTGTTTAGCAAGACCATTTTTTCCGGTGCCGATCCTCAGCGCCAGTCCGATCTGTTAGCTTTGGGCTACGAGATGACCAAGGGCAATACGGGATGTATGCAGGTGCGACTACAGGACAAACTCTCGTTAGTGAGCTATATGCCAGTCGCTGGTACCAACTGGAGTCTGGCCATCGTGTGTCCCGACAGCGATATTCTCAGTGGCTATTATCGGCTCACCTATATTGTGCTTGTGTTGCTTTTCATTGGATTGGTTATCATTGTTGTCAACTGCTATGAGGCAGTCACTGTGTCGCTTCGTCCACTTGGTGAATTGCTTACTCAAGCAAGGGCTGTTTCTCAAGGGCACCTGGATGTGGATATACCTCATACGAATCGAATAGACGTGATCGGTGGCCTGCAGAATAGTTTTTCAACCATGCTCAAGTCGTTGAATTACTACATCGATAGTGTGCGGGCTGCTACCGATCAGAACAAGCGTTACAACCGTGAACTGGAGCATACCACCCAGTTAGTGGTTGAGGCTGAACGGCGTAAGACTATTTTCATTCAGAATGTTACGCATCAGATACGTACACCGCTCAACATCATCATGGGATTTGCTCAGGTATTGAATAGTCCGGTGGGCAATGGCTCTCTTAACGAGGAGTTGGGTGAGGAGGAGATCAGAGGCATTGCCCTTACCATGGACCACAACTCCAAGTTGCTGGTGCGTATGGTGATGATGCTTTTTGATAGTTCAGATACAGGTAAAGCTGAGACAGAGGGACGTGATACTTGTGAACTGATAGCATGTAATGAGGCGGCACGCGAAGCGGTTGACTTCATCAATGCACATACTCCCGAGGTTACCATCGGTTTCCAGACCGATGTGCCCGATGATTTGTGCTTGTCTACCAATCGCCAGTTGCTTGTATTCAGTCTGCAGGAGCTGTTAAACAATTCTGTGCGCTATTCCGATGGACAGCACATCCTGTTGCAGGTGGTCGGTACAGATACCTCTGTTCGTTTTATAGTGCAGGATACAGGTAAAGGCATTGCTGAGGCCGATCGCGAACATCTCTTTGAGTTCTTTACGAAGGTCGATGATTTCAGTGAAGGCTTAGGATTGGGTTTGCCGCTTACTAAGCGTCATGCGCAGACTCTTGGTGGAAACTTCTATCTCGACACCACCTATCATGAGGGATGCCGATTCGTCTTTGAACTCTACCACAGCCAATCATCTTCATCAGCATCGTAGTTGATGGGCCCTTGCCAACCGTTTCTGCGGCAAACGCTCTCAATCTGCTTTTGCTGATCGGGTGTAATCTGGCGTATACCTTTGCGCATCTCGAAATACTGTTTGCGGCCAAATACCTCAATCAGCTGGTCGCGGATGCGTTTTTCCATGTATCCCGGCATGTCGTGGTACATGTTGGTAAAGCCACGTTTCATCACCACGCGTACGTTTTGACGAAACTCCGGGCAATTATCACTTCCCATTAACGGGTTGTGCGGATTGATAGCAAGGTAGACATTACGACTTGGGTCGGCGTATTGGCCAACCAACCATCGTAGGCAGCACCTGTGGAGTGGGCACTGGTCGATAAAACAGATGGTATAGTGATCTACTTTATCTTTCATGGCGATAAAGGTAATTACTTTTCTCGACATTTTATGTATAATGTGTAATTAATTAAGATTTTTTTGTACCTTTGCCCCATGATGATGAAAAAGATAGCTATAAGTTTCATAAGTATGCTGTTGTTGACAGGTGTGGCAATGGCACAAGAATGTCATGTACCAGTAGTCAGTACTACATGTGGAAAAGTGAGTGGTATTATACAGGAAGGCACGATGGCGTGGTTGGGTATCCCCTATGCAAAGGTGGAGCGACTGATGCCACCTTTGCCTGTGGATAAGTGGAAAGGCGTACGTAAGTGCGACCACTGGGGACCGCAGGTGATGCAGCAGACGTGGGGGCAGCAGCTCTCTGAGGATGAGATGTCGGAGAAGAACTCGTGTGTACTGAATGTGTGGAGTACCGACCTGAAAGCCCGTAAGCCAGTGATGCTGTGGCTGCATGGTGGTGGTTTCGATTCGGGCACGTCTGCCTGGAATCCTGGCATGCAGTTGGCTAAGAAGGATGTGGTAGTGGTAAGCATCAACCACCGTCTGAACATCCTGGGGTTCCTCGACCTCTCGGCAGTATCTAAGAAATACGAATACTCGGGTAATGTAGGTATGCTCGATGTGGTGCAGGCCTTGAAGTGGATTCGCGATAATATCGCTAACTTTGGTGGCGACCCTAAGAACGTAACTGTGTTCGGCGAGTCGGGGGGTGGCGGTAAGGTAGGCACGCTGATGTGTATGCCTCAGGCCAAAGGTTTGTTCCATAAAGCCATTATTATGAGTGGCACTATCCTGAACGTGAACAGCCACGAGATGACACAGACACTCGGTAAGGCTGTGCTGAAGGAGCTTGGCATAGCTGAGGCCGATGTGGATAAGATAAAAGATGTGCCTTACCAGCAGTTGTATGATGCGGGTCAGCGTGCGATGGCTGCCAGTATCGGTACCCGCAAGCCTGGAACGCCCATGATGTGGGGTTTCGGACCTACGCCCGATGGCAAGGTGCTATTACAGCAGCCCTTCCAACCTTCATTCGCCTCGATATCTGATGATATCCCTGTAATGATTGGTACCACTTTCAACGAGTTGCAGCGCCTGCGTTATGATCAGCCTATGACCGAGGATGAGACTCGTGAGCAGCTGAAGGCCACCTTTGGCGATGATACCGATGCTTATATCGCAGCCTTTGCCAAGGCACATCCCGACTATGTGCCACAGGATTTGCTGTGTATCGACTGGCTGTTCCGTCCTAAAACACTGATCACCGCCGATGCCATGACCAAGAGTCGTAAGGCGCCTACCTATATGTATATGTTCACCTGGCGCTCGCCTGTAAACAAGGGCTCGGTACATGGTCACGAGTTGAAGTTCTGCTTCAACACTCTGCACCAATCACCTAATGAGTTGCCACAGCCATCGGCTCAGGATCTGCAGTTGGCTGATAAGATGAGCAGTGCTTGGGCGCAGTTTGCCCATACCGGTAACCCCAATATCAAAGACTTACCAGGCTGGCATCCTTATTCGGCAGTAAATGGCGAACTGATGGTGTTCGATCATCGTTGCTATATCCGCAACAATCCCGACCGCCAGTTGCAGCAAATCATCAACCGCCACTGCTTTAAGCAGCTTGATGCGTTTCTACATAATAAAAACAATATAACACAGAAAAACAATGATGAATAACCGACATCTTATTTTGAATGCCAACCCCATTGTTGTGGCACTCCAGAAGCCCGCAGCAGAATTTGCAAAGGACGATATTATTGATTATATCGTTAAAAACGACATCCGTATGGTGAACTTTATGTATCCAGGTGGCGATGGTAAGTTGAAAACACTTAACTTCGTAATTAACGATCTGGCTTATCTCGATACCATACTGACATGTGGTGAGCGGGTGGATGGCAGCAGCTTGTTCTCATTTGTCCAGGCTGATTCGAGCGATCTGTATGTACTGCCTCGGTTCCGTACGGCTTTCGTTGATCCGTTTGCAGAGATCCCTACGGTTTCAATGCTCTGTTCGTTCTTCGATAAGGATGGCAATCCGTTGGAGTCGTCGCCCGAGCATACTTTGCACAAAGCAGCAGAAGCATTCCGACAGGTAACAGGGATGGAGTTTCAGGCCATGGGCGAATTAGAGTATTATGTGATTAGCGACAATGAGGGTATGTTTCCTGCCCAGGATCAGCGCGGCTATCATGAGTCGGCCCCATATGCTAAGGCCAATGAGTTCCGTACCCGTTGTATGCAGTATATTGCGCAGGCAGGCGGACAGATTAAGTACGGTCACTCAGAGGTGGGCAACTTCTGTTTGGATGGTAAGAACTACGAGCAGAACGAGATAGAGTTTCTGCCAGTAGATGTGGAGCTGGCTGCTGATCAACTGATGATTGCAAAGTGGGTGATTCGCAACCTTGGCTACCAGCTAGGCTATGATGTGACTTTCGCACCAAAGATTACAACAGGGAAAGCTGGCTCTGGCCTGCATATCCACATGCGTATGATGAAGGATGGCAAGAACCAGATGCTGGAGAATGGTGTGTTGAGTCAGGCAGCCCGTAAGATGATAGCAGGCATGATGGTGCTCGCACCTTCTATAACGGCTTTTGGTAACAAGAATCCTACCAGTTACTTCCGTCTGGTTCCTCACCAGGAAGCGCCTACCAATGTGTGCTGGGGCGACAGAAACCGTTCGGTGCTGGTACGTGTGCCGTTAGGTTGGGCTGCAGATGTGGATATGTGTCATGCCGCAAATCCGTTAGAGTCACAGCATAGTTATGATACAAGTATCAAGCAGACTGTTGAGATGCGCTCGCCAGATGGTTCGGCCGACATCTATCAGTTGTTAGCCGGTCTCTGTGTGGCATGTCGTTATGGCTTCGAGATGGACGGCGCGTTGAAGTTGGCCGAGAAGACCTACGTCAATGTCAACATCCATGCAAGTGAGAATGCTGACCGATTGGCTAATCTGGCACAGTTGCCTGATTCGTGTGTAGCTTCTGCCGATTATCTCAATCGTCAGCGAAGGGTATTCGAGGATTACGGGGTTTTTTCACCAGCAATGATCGATGGTATCATCGCTCAATTGCGAGCCTTCGATGATAGGAACCTTCGTCAGACGATTGAGAATTATCCGGAGGAAATCCAAAAATTAGTAACGCAATACTTCCATTGCGGCTAAAGACATTCGTTTATTGCTTTAATAACTGCTGGGCGGCGAGGACTAGGAACATGTAATGTGACGATCCGCCGCCCAGTACGTATTCTGTCTGTTGCCATAGGAATGGGAACTCCAGAAGTTCTGGAAAGTCAGGACGTATCAGGGCTGTACCTGATACTACACCTCCTGGGATATACGACCAGTCGGCACGGTTCAGTCCATAGGCTACGGTAGCCGATTTCGCACCCACTCCTGATGCGAACGAGGCTCCATTGCTGCCAGGATGACAACCCAATATAAAGTTAAGTGCATTGTAGACTGTTGAGGCTGGGAATATGTCGGGATAAGCCGATGTGAGGAAATAATATTCGAAGCCGAAACGCTGGATATCCCATCCTGCTCCCCAGATATTGGGGCGGTAGGGTACACCATATGGTGTTTCTGCCGACTGCTTATCAAGCAAACCCTTATAGTCAGTCAGGGCAGTACGGAAATTTGCTACGAACTTACGGATGCGCTTGTCCTTGCTGCCAGTAATCTTCTGAACCAGTCGGGCTGTGAACCAGCCTGTGCGTCCGATTCCTTTTATAATCATATCCTGATGGTTGAGTACAAAGTCGAGGTATGGCTTCTCGCCTGTTGTAAGATATAGCTCAACAGCCGCTTGCAGTTTGACGGCCTCCATCCAACCAGTCACGTTGGTCTGGCTGTAAACGTCTGTGGCTATCTGTAAGCACTCCTTGCTTAGTGCATCGTTGAATCCCTTTAAGACACGTGAGGCACCTGCCAATTGGGCTACAGTTGAAAGGGCTCGCATGGGATTGTCTTCAGTGAAAATCCAGCGATCGTCGTCATTACCGCTGATACCGTCGGTCATAGCCGAAGCATCGCCCAGAAGTACATATTGGCGTACATTATTGCAGATGATACCCCGATAGAGTCTGCCTAAGGCCTGATAAGAACGGACAACGGTTAGTGCGCCGTTTTCAATCTGTTGTAGCATGTCGTTACGGCCATCAGGCTCGTGAATCTCTACACGGTGTTGTGCCTGATTGATGGCAGTAACATCTATCTCCGGATGGAATGCCTCGTAGGCAAGAGCTAAGATATAAGCTTCACCAGCTTGTGATTCTATGCGCAGGTCAAAGTCGCCAGCATCGTGCCAGCCGCCTACATTCACACCTGGTACAGGTTGCAATGCTTCAAACTTGGAAAGCCCTGGTTTTTGGTCGTAGCCGTCAATATGATTTCCTGCAGGTGCCATCAGCGCATCGTCCATGTGACAGGCATCGTGCCATACACGGTATTTCTCGGCCACACGCATGTGGCACATCTGGACAGGTAGAAAATACTCAATAACAGGCTGCCAAACTCCCCGGTCGTACACATCGTTGGCAATACGAAATACCGATGAACGACTGTTGCCATAGCTAACCTGATAGAGGCCTGGTTGGGTGATATCGCTGAAGTCGGCTGTGAGATACTGATAGCGTAAGAACTTGCCCCAGCGTTGCGGGGTAATGGTCTTGGCTACATGTTCGCCATCGGCATCTATCAGCAGAAGTCGGGCTTCATTGATGGTCTGCTCTCTGGCATCGGTCTCAATGATAGCGCGTTTGGGCTGGTTGGGATGATAACCTATCTGTGATGTCTGTACGACAGGCGTATAACGCCAATCGGGTACTACTGTCGGGGTAATCAGCCATTTTACAGCGCCTTTGGTGGCACCTTTCGCAATCTCACTTCGCAATACAAACCAACCATTGTTGTGGTTCATACGACCATCGTACAGCTTTAGGTCGCCTGTTAACGATTCGATAGTCAGTCGGCACAGTGGGTCGTCAGGTCTTGATGTGAACTTACGACCTACGGCATAAGGTGAGGCGATGATGTCATCGGCAATCATCGGGCTATACCCTTTCCCGTTCAACTGCTTCAGATTGGTTAGAGGCTTGCCGGCAGGATGGAAGTTGCCTTGATGCCCTTGGTTGGGATGGGTGGTTGTCAGCGGGCCGTTAGGCTGTTGCGGATAGATACCTGTCTGTGTGTCCATCATCCAAGGTTTGCCAAACAAATCGCCAGGGAAGAATTCAAGGTTGAATCCCACCTTTCCTATTAAGAACTCGGGTACGGGACGATCTAAGTCGACGGTTACCAGAATACTACGTCCTTGCGGTTCTACACGAACCTGATAGACTACCTGGTAGTCGGGATAGACCATCGGGTTGAATCCCGTCAGATGTCGCGAAGAGTCAGGATAGCAGAGTGTGGTTATGATATTGCCGTTGGCTACTTCGCGTTTCAGTTGTTTCGGTACGGGTTGCCATTGGCCAGGAGTGGCTTCCATGCGGATATCGCCATTGGTTGCCACTCGGTGTCCGTTCATCAGCACACTGACTCCTCCCTGATGTCCTTCTGGATAGAAGTCGCTGAATGCCATAACGTCCACACCCCCTGATGTGAAGTAACTGTCACTGTTGAGTTTGAATTGTTGGGCAGCCATGGTAGTGGCTGCCAGCAGGCATGTAAATAAGGCTTTTGTTCTCATGTTGATATTGTTAGTTGGTGAATAATAATAGCTATAGAAGTACGACGCCCGATTGTTTTTTGCCGTCCATCATGATTTTCAGCGGGTGGTCGAAGCGCACGTGGCGTACAAACTGCGTCTCTTCAACGGCGGGCATCTGGTCGAGAACCTCTTTTTGGAAAACACCATCCCCGGTAAAGGTGTTGATAGTGAAGTAGCCCACGCCGAAGGAAGTGAGATTCTGGAAGAAATGAGTACCCTGCGAGGGGTCCACACGATAGTTCTTCAGTCCAACTTCTACAATGACACGGGCAGCAGAGATGTGAGGCCACTTCACGGGAATTCCCAGCCAGTAGTCGCTCGACCCCCAGCGTCCCGGACCTATCAGCACGTAGTTCTTGTCGCTTTGCAGGAACTTGCGGTTGATCTCCTCGATTTCACAGGCGATGGTAGGATTGTTCACTGCGGTGAAGTCATCATCGGTCTTCACATAAACCACATCCACTACATCTTCTGATATACCATGCCCTAATGAGTTGTTCGATCTGAGCAGGCAATCGCTGTCGGCAATCTGTTGCAAGTCTTCATCGAGCACCTGCTTGGCATCCACAATAGGACGTATCTGTAGCAGGTAGAACTCACCCGTGCGGTCATCGTTGATATTGCAGGCAAACTCAATCTCTACGGGGCGCTTCATCTCTTCAGCGCCTAACTTCTGCGACATCTGCAATAGTTCGGGCAGTGGGAATACATCGTGCTGTAACACACCACAGAAAGATATAACCTTGCGGCCACCTTCGTAGATACCGTCGCGAATCACCTGATCGATGGGGTCATAGGTCGATGCTAAATAGGTCAGTGCACCGTCTTCGGCAGCCTGTTTTACACGTACCTTTTTGATGTTGAAACCATCGTCTACCTTGAAATCATCGCCCACATGTGCCATGTCGAGAGCGTAGAATCGGGTTTGTGTCTCGCTCAGAGCGGTTTCCATCTCCGATGTCTGGAGTACCTGTTTGGGATGGTATGGAGATACACGAAGTGTCTGTCCGCCATCTACAATGTATTTTCCTAATCCTACAGCCAACGAGGCTATACCCTCTTCGGCAGTCTCGTCGCCGATGGGGTAGTAGTTCAGTGAGCGCAGTACGCCGCTGAAGTTGGGGTAGTACAGATCACCATACTGCTTACCTACTACCTCCTGCAGAATCACTGCCATCTTCTCCTGGTCGATGACGTTCTGTGTGGCCAGCATATAGGCTTTGGAATCCTTATAGTAAACTGATGCATACACGCCCTTGATGGCGCAGGCCAGCATGCGTAGCATCTCGTACTTATCATTCAGATATGGTATCATATAGGTAGAATAGATACCTGCGAAGGGCTGGTAGTGCGAGTCCTCAAGCAGCGAACTGGAGCGTATCGCGATAGGTGACTTCACGGCATCGAAGAACGTGAAGAAGTCGGCTATCAGCGAGTCGGGCAACTGGGCACGCATAAAGTGCTGCAGAATCTCCTCGTCGCTGGCGTCGCTCAGGGCGATGGGGTAGAGGTTATTTTTCTCCATGAATTCGTCGAAGAAGTCGGTACATAGTACAACTGTCTTCGGTATCGATACTTGTGCCTGCTCAAACTGATTCAGTTCGGGATGACGCTTGATAACCTGATCGAGGAATGCCAGACCACGTCCTTTTCCACCTAACGAACCTTCACCAATACGGGCGAAGTGGGCGTAGCGGTCGAACTTCAGTCGGTCGAATACGGCTACCACGCCGATGTTCTTCATTCTGCGGTACTGTACGATGGCATCGAAGATGATCTGTCGGTGGGCATCCACATCCTGTAGCTTGTGCCATGTGACCTGCTTCAGAAAGGCCGATACGGGGAAAATGGCACGGGCTGTCAGCCAGCGACTCATGTGGTTACGACTCACGTGATAAAGCATAGAGTCGTAGGGTATCTTAAAAATGTTGTCCTGCAGCTCTTTCAAAGACGAGACACGGAACACCTCTTCTTTCGTCTTCGGATCACGGAAGATAAAATCGCCGAATCCCATATGTTCCTCCATCAGGTGGTGAAGGTCGACATTCATCTTGGTCGAGTTCTTATCAATGAAGTGGAATCCCTCGGCCTCGGCTTTGGCCTTGTTACCAATTTCTGATGAATCGAGAATCAAGGGGACATATTCGTCGCGGCGACGAATCTCACGAAGCAGTTTTAATCCTGCCTCTGGGTCGCCTTCCTCTACGTGGCTCAATCTCCCCTCATGTACTTGCATGGGGAATCGGGTATCACTAATCACGCCTAAAGTGTTCTCGTGATACTTCTCGTACAATTGCATGGCCTCCTCATAAGTGGTGGCGAGCACAACCTTGGGTCGCCCGCGCTTACGCTGGGCAGCCGCATGTGGGTTCAGCGCCTCGGTCGAGAATCGCTTACTCTGAGCCAGGATATAGTTGTAAAGGTTAGGAAGCACGCTCGAATAGAATCGGATGTTATCCTCTACCAGCATAATCATCTGTACGCCGGCCTCCTTGATGTCGTGTTCGATGTTCATCTTATCCTCAATCAGCTTGATGATGCTCATAATGAGGTTGGTGTTACCCAACCAGCAGAACACATAGTCGAACACCGACATATCCTCGTCCTGAATACGTTTAGTGATACCATGTGAGAATGGAGTTAGTACCACACAAGGGATGCTGGGGTGTACGGCCTTGATTTCTCGGGCCACAGTGAAGGCATCGTTGTCGGCATTACCAGGCATACATATCACCAGATCGATGTCGGTGGTATGTAGTACCTTATTGGCCTCTTCGGTAGTCGATACCTGCGTGAACGTGGGTGGGTATCGCAACCCCAGTTCCATATACTCGTCGAAGATCTTTTCGTCCACACGGCCGTCGTCCTCCAGCATGAATGCGTCGTAGGGATTGGCCACAATCAGTACGTTAAAGATGCGTCGTGTCATCAGGTTCACGAACGACACATCTTTCAGATAGAATTTATTCCACTCCTGTGGTATTTTGCTAACTTCTTCCATAATCGAGGGCAAAGATATAAAAAAAATGCAAAGATTGATGCGGTTTCTGAGAAAATTTGTATTTTTGCAGCCAGTATCAACTATAAGAGATAAAATTATGAATACAATGAATTCGACAATGAAACCTTATTTCCGCCCGTTGGCATACGCTGTCAGCGCATTTGTGTTGGTTATGATTCTGTTTGCCACCTGTTGCACGGTGGTCGACTCTGGTGAGGTGGGTATCCGTTTCCACAAATGGTCGCTCAATGAGCAGGACTACGGAGGCGTTGAAGGCACCTGTAAAGGTTGGGTCTTCTATAATCCCATCACCACAAATGTGTTTACCTATCCAACGTTTACCCAGCGTAAGCAGTACGAGACCTTCTCTGTGAATGCCAAGGATGCCTCACTTTTCGAAATGGATCCTACTATTGCCTATCGCATCAACCCTGATAAGGCTTGTGACATCTTTACGAAATATCGTGTAGGTGTGAAAGAACTGGAGGAGGGCTACATTCGTACCTGTATTTATGAAGCCTATCGTACCTGTGCTAATCAGTACACCTCTGATTCACTGATGTCTAACCGTGCCAACTTTGAGCGTGATGTACGTGCCCGCTTGGAGAAGTCGTTGATGTCAGAGGGATTCCTGGTTGAGGAGTTTACCTCGAAGATCACTCCACCATCATCACTGCTTTCAATGATCGATGCCAAGAATACTGCTATCCAGAGTGCCCTGAAGGCCGAAAACGAGGTGAAGGAAGCCGAGGCTAACGCCAAGATAGCTGTAGCCAAAGCCGAGGGAAATGCGCGTGCTATGAAGATTAAGGCCGATGCCGAGGCTTACTACAATCGTACTATCGCAGCATCACTCTCGCCCATGATTGTACAGGAGGATATGATCGAGAAGTGGGATGGCAAGATGCCTCAAATCATGACTGGCAATGGCGGCATGATGATGGATATCTCGAAAGTGATTGGTGGCGCTAAGAAGTAATATGTAGGTCTACTTCATGTGGACGAATCGGTAAGGTGATGAGAAAATAGACGAAAAACTTGTTTTATTCGTCGAAATGTCTTATCTTTGCCCCCAGACAAAGTAAAACTATTAATATTATGAATAAGAATGAGAAGTTTGTCATCACGATTAATCGTGAGTTGGGCAGTGGCGGTCGTACCGTTGGCCGTAAGTTAGCCGAGAAGTTAGGGGTAGAGTATTATGATAAGGCTGTCATTCAGACCTTAACGGATAAATACAATCTCAGCGTCGAAGAGATAGAGCGCTTAAAGGGGCGCAACCATAGTTGGTGGGCCGAGTTAAGACGTGCACTCTTCGAGAGTAATGGTAAGGCAGCCACTGCTAATTATACGCTGGCTGTACCTGGCGACAAGCCTTTCGAACCCACTAGTCAGGAAATGTACCAGGTAGAGCGTCAGATTCTGAATGGCATTGCCGAGAATGAGTCGTGTGTTGTAGCTGGTAGGTTAGGCTTCTTTGTGTTCCACACTCATCCCAACCACCTGAACGTTCTCATTCAGGCCTCAATGCCTTTCCGTGTTGAGCGTGTGATGCGCAAGCAGAATGTGACTGAAGAAGAGGCTCGCAAGACAATTGAGAAGGTCGACCAGATGCGTGAGAACTATGTGAAGGAATATGCTAAGACCTCGCGCTACGACACCCGCAACTACGACCTCGTTATCTCTGCCGACGGCAATACAGAGGATCAGATTGTGGATATCATTCTGCAGTATATCAACAACTCAAGCAAGTAGTTATTCGAAATCGATGAGGAAGGAAGCTAAGTCGTCGCCTTCTTTTAGGCCAAGCTTCTTTCTTAGTCGATAACGAGCTCCTTCTACGCCACGGATGGAGATGCCTGTTAGGTTTACAATCTCCTTGGAACTGAGATTGAGTCTCAGATAGGCACAGAACTTCAGGTCGTTGGCAGTTAGATTGGGGAATGCGTCGCGTAGATGGCGGAAGAACTGCTTATGTATTAAGTCGAAATTCTCACGGAATACTTTCCAATACTCGTCATCTCCCATGGCGTCCTTGCTTTTCAGGGCCTCCATGGAGATGGTAGCCAGTTCTCGCCCTTTGTCTTGTAGTTGTTTTTCCAGCAGTAGTTTCTGCTGTTGTTCGATGATTTGTTGCTGTTTGGCCAACTCGAGTTCCTGTCGAATGCGTTCTTCTTCGGCTTTCTTGTGTTGCTTCTCTAATGCTCGGCTGGTCTCCCAACGTGCATAGAGATAGCCGAACAATCCTAATAGTAGGATATAAATCGTAATCATCGGCCATGATAGTAACACGGGCTTGGCATGATTGAAACTGTATTGTGTTTCGGCGTAAACCTTTCCTTCAGAATCCTTTACTTGGCAGGTTACTTCATAATCGCCATACGCCAGGTTGTTGAGATGGATTTCCGGATCGTTACTGGTAATAGTTATCTCTGAGGTGCCATGCTTTAAATGACATACGAAAACCAGTGGCTGGTTATTGTAGTTGGGATAGCTGAAACATAGGGTGACATTCGATTCTGACAGGATGTTATTTCCACTGACAGGCATGGGGTGACGGTTGTTTGCCCAGTCTGTATAGTAGGCTGCTTGCAGTATCAGCTGGTGTTGATGTTTGCTTTGGTAGGTTTCCTGTTTCATGTCGTAGCGTCCCACACCGCCATTCAGACAGAAATAGGCCATACCGTCAAAACAGCGTACCCGATTGTGCCGACCTCCATATTCCAGCCCGAAAAGGCTGGTGGGGATATGACGTACCACGTGATAGACCTCGTCCTCGTAGGCAATCAGTGAATACCCCCTCTCTGACGAGAGCCAGAAGTGGTTGTTGTCAACCATGGTTGCCGACATAATAGCCTGTCCCGCCACATGGTTGAGTGCATCGAAAGGTGTGATTTCTCCGTGATCATCTACTGTGTAAAGCTTTTGAAGGTCGGATAATACTATCTTGCCACGTATTTTCATGACGAAGATACGCGATTGGTCTGCATCTTTATGTAGGCGTAGGATATAGTTCTCCTTCTTGACTTGTCTCAGATCGTCTGTCAGCTCCAAGCGGTAGCAGCCCTGATTCATGTTCGACAGCCACAAAGCGCCTGTGGCATCTACTTCCAGTTGGCTCACTGGTGCACTAAAACCTTTGATGACATGACTGAACTCCCAGTGCTCTCCTCGTTTCTTGTAGAGGCTCAGACTGGTATAGCCTGCTTCTATCAGATAGTCCTGTTCGCTGTTTATGTTATAATGTACCAGTGCTGTACTACCAGCCGATGGGGCGTTAGGGATGAGCGAACTGCTGCCGCCTTTCACCAGTCGTAATCCTTGGTTATTACCAACCACCAGATTGTCGTCAATACGCGACAGGTGCCAGTTCTGTCCTTGTGTGCCGGCTATGCTGTTTAATTGTTGGTCTTGTAGGTAATGTGCGCTCTGATTGGTGGCTATATAGAGTTGCTGCCCTGTCATATAGACATCGTGTACGCTACCCAGTTGTCCTGATAATAATGAATAGGGTGATCCCGTATGAACGAGTGCTATGCCGGCATCTAATGCTGCCCATATATTATTGTCATCATCACAATAGAGCCCTAATACGGTATTCTGATGTAACATCGATGCCGTGTTGAAGTGCCATGTCTTCTTGCCTTCGTGCGATAATTCGTATATACCGTTGTGTATCGTTCCTATCACGATATGTCCCTGATGAGTCATGACGGCTCTGTTGAGCTGGTCGGTACGCAGTTGCTCATCGATGTCAGTATGAAAGGTAGTAACCTTTTTGCCGTCATAGAGATACAGACCGTTATATTCTGTAACCAGAAGCAGATGATGCTTATCGTATGCTAATGCTGCCACCACATTGCTTCCGCCAACGTCTGAACGCAGGATGACCGATTTGAAATCGTTTCCACGAAGCAGACTGAAGTCGCCTCCAATGAGTTGCGCATACACGTTCTTGCCTATTCTGAAGATGTTGAGCGGGTTGGCGTTGGCTGCTGCATGTGCCTTTACGTTCTTCCCGTCGTATTCAAACCAGGAGTAGAAGGCCTGAAACAGGATACGGCCATTCGGCATCTTGATGATGCTCCATATTTCATCGTTTTGAGGTTTATAGTTCTTCAACTGATTCCATAGTGAGGTATAATGATAATGCCCGTCCTGCTTACGTTCGAAGTAGCCGAATTGCTGATAGGAACCTACATAGATGCGACTGCTATCGGCCATCAGCGATCGGGCCACCAATTGTCCTGGCAACTGCGATAAAGTCCAATGATACCCGTCAAAGGATAGCATCCCCGAGTTGTTGCCCACATGGATTATGCCGTTGTCGTCTTGTGTTATCGACCAGTTCTGTAATCCGGCATTATAGTCGAATGAGGTATAGTTGGACAGGATGGGGACGAAGCTTTCTGCACGTACCGTTTGGAACGATGCGACCACAATGGTAATCAGTAGTAGTATGTACGTCACTCGTATGCGATGATTTGAATTCATGAGTTAGAAACTTGGTTTTATGGACTGCAAAATTAACGCTTTTCATCCAATCCTCCAAACAAATCAGTAGAAATTTTGTGAGCATCTTAAAAAAGTCCTTAATTTTGTTGCTGTCTGTAACTGCTTTATTATAAGTGTGTTAAATGAGCCTGTCGTAGTAAAATCGTAGTTGGCTTACTCGCTATCGTAATTGAGTAGTACCATGTAGAGAACGAGGTTTGGAAAAAGTTAGTATCTTTGCAGCCGAAAAAATCATTATCCAATCAAATTATTAACTCATATGAAAAAATTCTTATTTTCAATTCTGCTAACTATTGTAGCTCAGTTTGCCTGGGCTCAATCTAACTCCATCAAAGGAACGGTGCTTGATGCTGTTGGCGAACCTGTAATAGGTGCCACTGTGAAGATAGCTGGCACAACAGTTGCTACAGTGACCGACCTGGATGGCAAATTCTCTCTTAACAATGTACCTAAAGGTGCCAAACTTGATATCTCATTTATTGGCATGAAGACAAAGACACTGACTGCCAGCGATAATCTGTTGGTTAATATGGAAGACGACTCAACCATGCTTGAAGAAGTGGTGGCTATCGGTTACGGTTCGGCCAAGGCTAAGGACCTGACATCTCCGATTGCTGTTGTACGTGCAGAGGATATCGCTAACATTCCGGCTACGTCGCCCATGGCAGCTATGCAGGGTAAGGTGGCTGGTGTCAATGTGGTGAGCAGTGGTATTCCTGGTGCCGGTCCTACGGTGCGCATTCGTGGTAATGGTTCGTTTAGTAACAGCGATCCCCTCTATGTGGTCGATGGTATGTTCTATGATAATATCAATTTCCTGAATCCCAGTGATATCAAGGACCTGAGTGTGCTGAAGGATGCTTCGGCTGCTGCAATCTATGGTGTACGTGCTGCCAATGGTGTGGTTATAGTCACCACCAAAAAGGGAACACGCAACCAGCAGGCGCAGATCAGATATGAGAGCTATCTGGGTGTTCAGCATGCCACTAATGTTCTGAAGATGGCCAATTCAAGTCAGTATGGACAGATGCTGATGGAGGCTGATTACGATGCATACAGTCCTTATCTCAAGGCCAGCATCGATCGTTATGGTGGCAGCTATGCCAGTGATGATTTCCATAGCTGGACTTATGGTAGCGATACCGACTGGTACAGCGAACTGCTTCGCAATGCTATCATGACCAACCATGCAGTATCAGTGAGTGGTGGTAGCGAGAAGGTCAGCTATTCTGTTGGTGCTAACTACCTGTATCAGAATGGTATCATGGATACGGAAAACAGCTATTCACGCATGAACCTGCGTGGCGCCCTCGACTTTGATGCCACTAACTGGCTGAAGGTTGGCTTCAATGGCGTTTATTCAAAGTCCAATCAGGTTAACCCCAATAATGATGCCTGGCAGCAGGCCTTCAATGCTCCTGGCATCTATCCGGTGTACGACAGTCAGAACACAGTCGCCACTCCCGAAGCGTTCGCAGCTCCATCTTCAGTAGGTTTTACTAACAACTTCTATAATCCTATCGCTACTGCTACCTATTATCATAGTAAGAACAACACAGAGCAGATGCTGAGCAATTTCTATGCTGACTTCACCTTGATTCCCAGCAAACTGCATGTCAAGACATCTGTCAATTACGATCACTCTACTATCGAGGGCTATGTCTTTATTCCTAAGTATTATATCAGCGAGCAACTGCATACCGACAACAGTAGTCTCACTAAGAGCATCACTACTTTCAATAATTATATCTGGGATAACACTTTGAACTATAATGATAGCTGGGGCAATCATAACTTTGGTGCCATGCTGGGTTACTCTATGCGCCAGGAAAAGTATCATCTGCTTTCAGGTACAGCCAAGAATGTGCCAGAAGGTAAGGAAGAATACTGGTATGTAGGTCAGGGCGACGAAGAGAGCCGTAAGTCGAGCGAGGGTGGCTATCGCTATCGTGGACAGAGCTATTTCGGTCGTCTCAGTTATAACTATGCCGAGAAGTACTATCTCATGCTCACATTCCGTGCCGATGGCTCGTCGAAGTATCAGGAACACTGGGGCTATTTCCCATCAGTAGGTGCTTCGTGGGTAATCAGTGAGGAACCATTCTTCAAGAACAACATAAAGACAATTGATTATATGAAGCTGCGTGCCAGCTGGGGTAAGTTGGGTAACGACCATGTAGCTGCCAGCGATGGCTTCGCCTCTATTGCTACTGGCAACTGGAATTCAGGCGTGTTTGGTAATGCCACCTATCCAGGTTTCCAGAATACCACTTATTTCAGTTGGTTGAGTTGGGAAATGGTTGAGGAGACTAATGTAGGTCTGAACTTAGGCGCTTTCCGTAGTCGCCTGAATCTCGATATCGACTATTTCCATCGTATGACCAAGGATGCTGTGCTCAGCACACGCCTGCCTTTCCAGAATGATACACTTGCTGGCAACAATGGTAAGATCCTGAATCAGGGTATTGACGTGAGTGCCAACTGGAACGACCGCATCGGTCACGACTTCAAGTACAATGTAGGTATGAATCTCAGCTTCCTCTGGAACGAGGTGAAGAGCCTGAATGGTGCCAATATGGTGAACAACGGTAAGGTGTATAACATCGTTGGCGAGGAGATGAACTCATTCTATGGTTACAAGGTGGTGGGCGTTTATCAGAATGCCCAGGAGGTGGCCAACGATCCTATCGCTGTAGCTAATGGACTCGAACCGGGCGATTTCAAGTACGAGGATACCAATCACGATGGTGTGCTGACTGGTGACGACCGTCAGGTGTTAGGCTCTTATCTGCCCAACTTTACTTATGGCATCAATCTGGGCTTCGAATGGAAGAACCTTGATTTCTCGCTCTCTACTTACGGACAGATGGGCGCACAGATCTTCAATCGTAAGCGTGCACTGCGCTATGCTCAGAGTAACTATAACTTCGATGAGGCTCAGTTCACCAACCGTTGGACTGGCGAGGGCTCTACTAATACCGATCCTTCGGCCAAGGCTCTCACCAAGGGCTGGAACGTCAGCGACCAGCGCCTGAATTCCTACTTCATCGAGGATGCCGACTTCTTCCGCATTCAGAATATCACGTTAGGCTATTCGCTCAAGAAGTTGAAGATTGGTAACTATACTCTGCCCAGCCTGCGCCTGAGTGTCACTGCCGACCGTCCCTTGACGCTCTTCTCTGCTAACACCTTCACCCCGGAAATCAGCGATCCCGATGGTTGGGATACCAACGTATATCCGCTTACATCTACCTATACTTTTGGTGTTCAAGTCAATTTCTAATCTATCATAATTCGATTATAACATGAAACTTTTATCATATATTTCAGCTTTTACATTGACTGCGCTCACGCTCTGCAGCTGCAGTGATTATCTCGATATCGATCCCGAGAATAAAGTGCCTGAGACTCAGGTTGACTATACTAACGTGGCCGATATGTATGCACCCGTATCAGGTGTCTATGCCAAGGTGCGTACGGGTGGAATGCACTGGGTCATCTGGCCTCTCTCTATCGTGCGCGATGATGATATGTGGTCGGGTCGTACCGACGACCAGCAGCTGTTGGTCGACTTTGGTAATTTCAATTACGATAATGCTTTCTGGGGCTTGAACGAGATGTGGAACCAGTATTATGGCATCATCAAGGTGGCCAATTCCGCGCTCGAGAGTCTTGACCAGTATGCTGCTAATGCCAAGAGCGATGCCGATATGAACAATTATCGTGCCTATTGTGGCGAAGTACGCATTCTGCGTAGTTATGCTTATTACCGACTGATGCAGGCTTTTGGTGATATTACCATCCTGCGTACTACTACTCAGGGCGACTTGACACGCTCTACCAAACAGGCTGTAGAGGCTTATGTGCTCAATGACCTCCAGTATGCTATCGACAATTGCCCCAAACTGCGTCCCAACGAGATGGAGCATGTGGGAGCAGTTACTGCCTATACGGCAGAGTTGCTGGCTGCCAAGATCCGATTGAACCGTGGTGAATACGATAAGGTGGAACAACTCACCGATGATATTATCAACAGCCAGCGTTTCCAGCTCTATGATGATTTCTATCAGCTGTTCAAGATTCCCGGAAAACTGTGCAACGAGTCGCTTTTCGAGGTGCAGTGTACCGATTTCGGTCAGAGCTCGGGCGACGTGGTGGATGCCGATCAGTGGTTTGTATTCCAGGGCCCTGGAAGCCTGGGCGGTTGGAACTTTGTGCGCTTCTATCCCGAATTCCAGCAGTGGGCAGCCGATCGTGGCGAGACTGTGCGTAGCACCACCACCTTCATGCAGGGCGATACCACTACGCCAAGTGGCGACTACGTAGGTGGAACAAAGACGGAATTCTATAATGGTAAAACCTATACCCCCACAAGTCAACTGACACCAGGTCGTTCAAAATATGGAGAAAACAATAATATCCGCATATTCCGCTATGCAGATGTGTTGTTGATGAATGCTGAAGCAAAGGTGCGTCAGGGTAAAAATGGCGATGTTCCTTTCAACCATGTTCGTAGTCGTGCGCAGATGCCTACATTGACAGGTGTTACTGTCGATCAGATTCTCGACGAGCGTCGTATGGAGTTGGCTGGCGAGTGGGGCGAGCGTTATAACGATCTGGTTCGTACAGGTAAGGCTGCTCAGGTGCTTGGTGCCAAGTGGAGTACAGAGAAGACTTATTATCCTCTTCCGCTCGATCAGTTGAACAATGTGCCTGCACTGAAGAATGAACCCTATAATGAATAACTGCATGAGAAGAAAACGTAGAATCATGATGTCCTGGGTGGTTGCCTTGTTGTTGTCCACCAGTTGTAGTGCAGCTTCAACCGAGAAAAATGGCGATACTCCTCCCTCTCAAGAGGAGTTCGCCAATGACAATCAGCTACTCGACCACATCCAGAAGATTCATCTCAACTATATGTGGGATGGGGCAGAACCCACCTCTGGCCTGGCTTGCGAGCGTATCCATACCGATGGCGACTATCCTGAGAACGATCAGGATGTGGTCACCACAGGCGGTAGTGGCTTTGGTATTGCCGGACTCATTGTGGGTATTGAGCGGGGCTTTATCCCTCGTGCCGAAGGACTGAAGCGATTCCACCAGATCGTGGATTGGCTGTCTCAGGCCGACCGGTTCCATGGTGTATGGCCACATTGGCTCTACGGCAAGACCGGCCGTGTGAAGCCTTTCGGTCAGAAGGACGATGGTGGCGATCTGGTGGAGAGTAGCTTCCTGATGACAGGTCTGCTCTGTGCCCGCCAGTATTTCAGTGGTGACAGCGATGATGAGAAATCGCTGGTTGAGAAGATCAATCAGCTGTGGCATGAAATGGAGTTCGACTGGTACACCCGTGGTGGGCAGGATGTCATCTACTGGCATTGGTCGCCCAACTACGGATGGGACATGAACTTCCCGCTTGAGGGTTATAACGAAACGTTGATAGTCTATATTCTGGCAGCAGCATCGCCTACCCACAGCGTGTCGGCCGATGCCTATCATAAAGGATGGGCACGTAGTGGCGGGATTAAATCCACTGCAGCTCCTTATAACTATCCTTTGGAGCTGAAACATAACGGTGCTGAGGCTACAGGCGGTCCGCTGTTCTGGGCGCATTATTCCTATATCGGCCTCGATCCACGGAATCTTAAGGACCAGTATGCCAACTACTGGAACGTGGTCAGGAACCATGCTCTAAGCAACTATGCTTACTGTGTGGCTAATCCCAAACAATTCAAAGGCTATGGCAAGGACTGTTGGGGACTCACTGCCAGCTATTCTGTTGATGGCTATAGCGCCCACTCACCAGGCAACGACCTGGGGGTTATCACGCCTACAGCAGCGCTCTCTTCGTTTCCCTATACCCCCGAGCAGTCGATGGCTGCGTTGAAAGGCTTCTGGAAAAAGGGTGGTTGGATTCGTGGAAAATACGGTTTCTACGATGCCTTCAGCGAACAGAAAAGCTGGACGAAGCCTCACTATCTGGCCATCGACCAGTGTACGATTGCCCCGATGATAGAGAATTATCGCAGCGGACTTCTTTGGAAACTCTTTATGAGCTGTCCGGAGGTGAAACAGGGCTTGGATAAACTGGGCTTTACATATTGAGCGTAATAATAACTATATGAAAATGACAATGATGAAATTTAAAAGAATGATGGCTCCTCTGGCGCTTGCACTGATGGCATGGCCTGTGGCTGCTCAGACCGTCGACAACACAAAGATGAATCAGTATATCGACCGCCTGATGAGCCAGATGACGCTTAAGGAGAAAATCGGTCAGCTCAACCTTCCAGTGACGGGCGATATTGTTACTGGCGAGGCTAAGAGCAGCGATTTGGCAGGCAAGATCCGTAAGGGCGAAGTGGGAGGCCTGTTCAACCTCAAAGGTGTCGATAAGATCCGTGAGGTGCAGAAGCTGGCCGTCGAGCAGAGTCGCCTGCACATTCCTCTGATATTTGGTATGGATGTTATCCATGGTTATGAGACCGTATTTCCCATTCCTCTTGCCATCTCGTGCAGTTGGGATATGGCGGCTGTTGAGCGTTCGGCTCGTGTGGCTGCTCAGGAGGCCAGTGCCGATGGCATCTGCTGGACTTTCTCGCCGATGGTCGATATCGCCCGCGATCCTCGCTGGGGACGTATGTCGGAGGGTAATGGCGAGGATCCCTATCTGGGTTCTGCCATCGCTCGTGCGATGGTGCATGGCTACCAGGGCGACGACCTGGCACTCAACAATACGGTGATGGCCTGTGTGAAGCATTTCGCCCTTTATGGTGCAGCCGAGGCTGGTCGCGATTACAACACGGTGGATATGAGCCGCTGGCGCATGTTCAATTACTATTTCCCTCCCTACGAGGCTGCTGCCAAGGCGGGTGCGGGTTCGTTCATGACCTCATTCAATGTGGTGGATGGTATTCCAGCTACCGGTAATAAGTGGTTGCTCACCGATGTGCTACGCAAGCTGTGGGGATGGGATGGATTCGTAGTGACCGATTATACGGCCATCGCCGAGATGACTGCTCATGGCATGGGCGACTTGCAGACCGTTTCAGCATTGGCACTCAATGCCGGTACGGATATGGACATGGTGGCCGATGGTTTCATCGGTACGCTGGAGAAGTCGTTGCGCGAGGGTAAGGTGAGCGAGCAGACCATCAATCAGGCCTGTCGTCGCATCCTTGAGGCTAAATACAAACTCGGTCTCTTCGACGATCCCTATCGTTATCTCAATGCCAAGCGTGCCAAGAAGGAGATTTATACCGCAGCCAATCGTGCCGATGCACGTCGCTTGGCCACAGAGTCGTTTGTGCTGCTTAAGAACGATGCACGCTTGTTGCCGCTCAAGAAGCAGGGGCGGGTGGCTGTCATTGGTCCGCTTGGTCATACACGTGCCAATATGCCCGGCACCTGGAGCGTGGCTGCTGCCTTCGATAAGTATAAGAGTCTCTATGAGGCCATGCAGCAGAAACTTTCCGGTGTGGCTACCGTGACTTATGCCAAGGGCAGCAATGTGGTTGATGATGCGCAGTTGGAGGCTAATGGCTCTATGTTCGGTCGTGAGATCCGTGACAACCGTAGTGCCGAGGAGATGCTGGACGAGGCTATGAATGTGGCGCGCCATGCTGATGTCATCATCGCAGCTGTTGGTGAAACCAGTGAGATGAGCGGTGAGTGCAGCAGTCGCTCAGATCTCACTATCCCTGAAGCTCAGAAGCGTCTGCTCACTGCGCTAAAATCCTTAGGCAAGCCCGTGGTGCTGGTCAACTTCTCTGGTCGTGCCACTGTCATGAATTGGGAGACGGCGCATTTCAGCACCATTCTGAATGTATGGTTTGGTGGTTCCGAGGCTGCCGATGCCATCTGTGATGTGCTGTTCGGCGATGCTGTGCCCAGTGGTAAACTGTCGTTCTCAATGCCTAAGAGTGTAGGTCAGATTCCTCTGTTCTACAATCATCTTAACACAGGTCGCCCGCTGGAGCAGGGAAAATGGTTCCAAAAGTTCCGTAGCAACTATCTCGATATCGATAATGAGCCACTTTATCCCTTTGGCTATGGTTTGAGCTATACCACCTTCAGCTATGACCATCTGCGCTTGAGTGCCAACAAGATGGATCGCCGTGGTAAGCTTGTAGCCAGTGTAGATGTTACGAACACAGGCGAATACGATGCTGATGAGATAGTGCAGCTCTATATTCGCGATATGGTGGGCAGTGTATCACGTCCGGTGAAGGAGCTGAAGGGCTTCGAGCGTATTCACCTGCAGAAAGGTGAAACCAAGACAGTACACTTTACCATCGACGAAGAGAAACTCAAGTTCTATAATTCTGATTTGCAATATGTCAGTGAGCCTGGTGAGTTCCAATTGATGGTCGGCCCCAACAGTCGTGACGTACAGACCTTATCGTTCGTCCTTGAATAACAACAAGAGGCTTGTTTCAATTTTACCCTAACACTAACCCTGCTTTAGTATGATACTATCGCAGGGTTAGTGTTAGGGTATCGTGTGGTTAGTGTAAACCTATCGTGGAGGTGCCTGAAAACATGCCAGACAGATTAATCTGACCATAGACCGATATCGCTCCAGATAGCAATAATGGTAGTAATAATTTCTGTTTTATATAAAACAGTCATGGTGAAAATATTGAATCAAAATCTCCGCAACTGCCTGATATTCAGGAACAAAAGCTTCCTTTTTGAAACTCGTTGAGGTGACGAAGGTGACGTGATTTACAAACTTTTTTTTATAATAAAAATCTACCACTTTTTTCTCGCGCGTATGTAGGTTGTGTTTATACGTCACCATCGTCACCTGTAAAACAGTGTAAATCTCTATGAATCAATAAGTTAAATCATATTATTTAAAAACGTCTTTTTTCTAAAAAAGAAAAAAATGGAGGAATTTGAAATCAGATCGTATTATAAGAGTGAGTTGATTTGTACTTGTTAAGGCAAGCGAGCCGCAGATAGGTCTGTTTAGGGTTGTCCAAGCGTCATCTTCCACTCGTTCCGCAGTCATCTTCGCATCGTTCCTCAGTCAGCTTGGAGGGGGAAAGTGACTGGACTACGACCGCAAGTTGACTTGCCTTCGAGTCATAGTTGCGTCATGCACGACCCATAGTTGCCCCTGTCGGCGAGCAAGCCCCAGAAAGAAATCAATCAAAGGGTCGTCAATCAAAGGGTTAGTGCCGTGGACGGCGTGGCGGACGATGCCCTTCTTATCGACAACGATGGTCAGTGGGAAGCCCTCATAGCCAATCCATGCCATCATGTCCTTGGCCTCGACGAGGTGCGTCCATGTGAAATGGTGCTTGTCGGTAATACGCTTGGCGGTTTCGGCATCGTGGTAGGTGGCCGAGAAAAACTATCGCACCAGTGTCTTGCGTCTGCCATGGATATAGAGGCCAGGCTTGGTTGGCTTGGACAGAGCACGACCGCTCAGGTCGAACCAATACTGATCATCCTTAGCCTCCGACTGAACGGGGCTAAGGATAGCAGTTGGCGTTACCGTCTGTTCAGGAAAGGTGCCACGCACATACACCCGATAGCCCTTGGCAGCGAGCGAGAAGGTATGCGAGGCTGATAACGTGGTCTGCTGACGGCTGGTGCCCTGAGCAATGGTCTCACTATCAAGCCAGAGGCTCCAATCGCCGGCAGCAATACCATCGACCGTGGCGGTGACAGCTGTGGTAGCCATATTGAGCACTACCAACACCTGACTATCGCCCAGTGTACGGGTATAGGCCAGCACGCCTGTATTGCCCGTCACATTCAGCACGGTGGTGACAGGATTGTCGGCAGCCAGTCTGGCATCGCCCAGTGCAGGCACATCGTGCTTCAGGGCAAAGAGGGTGCGCAGGGTGTTCAGCATCTTATCGTCTTTTGTGGTCCAGTTTATCTTAGTATCGTTGAAGTAGTCGAGCGCCTGATTGCCACCCGTTTCCTGACCATTATAGATAAGCGGCATACCATAGACGGTATAAGCCAGCACCGTGAGAGGATAGCGGTTGGCGCCGTATTTCTGGGTGAGGGTCTTTTTCTCCTCATTATAGTTCTGGTCGTGGTTGGTGACATAGAGCATACGACCGAACGAGAGGTCAGCCGACTTTTCGAGCAAGGTGTTGATAAATGCCTTGAGGCGCGCCGAGGTTGCACTGGTGCCGTAGTTAGCCAACGACGACTGGAACTGCCAGGCGTAATCGTAGTCGAAGCCAACGGTCTTGAGTCGGGTGGCATCGGAAGCGATATCTGCCTCGCCAAGGAAAGTAAAAGCCGCAGCCTCGCTGCCAACGGCCTGAGCCTTATAGGCCTTTATCATCGGGATGGTGGTCTGCCAGTAGCTGGCAGGTATCTTCGGACTGCTGATATAATCGCAGCGATAGCCATCGATATCAGCCTGATCGATCCAGAACTTCAGACAGTCGTTCATGGCGTTCACCAAATCAGCATTGTCGTAATCGAGCTGCCACACATCGCCATAGTTGTTGGGATGGATCATCTGTCCACCACTCTTGGCATAGTACTCTGGATGTGTGGTCACCCAATCGGCATTGGTAGCCGTGTGGTTGGGCACCCAGTCGAGCCACACTTCCATCTGCAGTTCGTGGGCACTCGCCACGAAAGCCTTGAGATCGGCAATGGTGCCGTAATTGGGATTGGTCTGCTGGAAGTTGGTAGCAGCATAGGGACTGTTGATACCTCCACCACGGGGATAGATGGGCATGAGCCACACCACATCGACACCCAACGACTTAAGCTCCTGCAAACGAACCTGTGCTGCAGCAAAGGTACCTTCGGTAGTAAACGAGCCCACATTCATCTCGTAGACAACCCGATGGCCCTCAGGGCACTTTTCGTTCGAGTTATTGATATTATCAACATAATCGACAGCAAAACCTGTGCTTGCTATCAGAGAGAACACTAACGTCATTAACAATTTCTTCATAACAACCAGATATTTTAAAGGGTAAAAATGGGGCCACCGGTCTTCACAGAGCGGTGCACCCCCTATGAGTCAACTCAAATATCAGTAATACCTTTGTTTATATGATGAAGCAGGTCATTACTGTATAACATATCATACGGATCAGGGTTGGAAAGTGGTGGGATCAATCTCCTCGACACCTGAAGTCGTGATGTGCAGATAGACATCGTGATCGATGGTGTAGCCGTAATCAGACAACTGGTTGGAACCAGCATTGCTGAAGATGAGGTTCTCGCCAAGACCAGTATTAGCCTCACCCATATCGAAGTACTTATAGGTAACACCGTTGATGGTCTGCTCGCCAGTAACCGACATGCCAGGCCAATCGCCATTCAGATTGTTGGTGTCGCCCCACATATAAAGGGTCAGGGTGTCCCAGCCTGTCTCATCGTACACAAACACAGCATAGCCATCGTGTACCACCTTAGGCGCAGCGCCAATCTCCTCGACACCTGATGTCGTGATACGGAGATAGATGTTACGATCGATGGTGAAGTTGAAGTCGGCCAGCTGCTCACCATTACCACCATTATTGAAGATGAGGTTCTCAACCAGACCAGTGTTAGCCTCACCAAGGTCGAAGTACTTCCATGTGACGCCATCATGATTCCAGGTGCCAGTGACCTGCATACCGGGCCAGTCGCCATTCAGATTGTTGACATCGCCCCACATATAGAGTGTCAATGCATCCCAACCGGTCTGATCGTCGACATACACGCAGAAGCCATCGTGAGTGGGCTCTGGTGCCTCGCCACCACTCCAGTAGTAACTCTCCCAACGCTGTCCCCAGATATTGGTAAAGGTGCCAACACCTGGATTATCAGTATGCACAGCGCCCTCGCCTGCTACAGTGAGTTCCTTACCCTGAGTGGAGGAGTAGAAACAGAAGCCATCGGCCAGCGACTTACCGGCGACGAAGGTACTGGGATCAAGATAGATGCCCCACTTCACATTACTGTCGGGCGCTTTTGTCAACAGATACTGGGGATTGCCAATGGCCTCATCCTCGCCATTGAAGGCACCCGTGATATAGATTTCCTCGCTGGCAGTAGTGCCGAAAGGCGCAATGAACTCCAGCAGGATACGGTCGGCACGCGTTTCAAACTGCTGACGCTCGTGGTCAAACACGATGTCCTCATTGCTTGAGCAACTGCTCATCAGGCCAGAAAAGGCCAGCAGCGCCAGTAACAGACTATATATTTTCTTGTTCATAATTATCAATTGTCAATTATCAATTACAAATTACTTAATAGTTCGGGTTCTGAATCAGGCCCGGATTGACAGAGATGGCTGTCTGAGGCAATGGATACCACTCGTATTTGCGGTCGCGCTTAGCCGGCAGGTCGATACCATCCTCGGTAGCACGACCCCAGAACCACCACTGACCCTGCGTAAACTTATCAAAGCGACGCAGATCGGTACGACGGCGGTTGCCCTCGCCCAGATACTCCTTACCCCACTCTGAAAGCATCCAGTCCATATCGAAACTGTCGAAACCTGGACCAGGAACACTCAGTGCGGCAGTACGGTCAGCGCTTTTATAATAACGGGCACGTACGACATCTACATAGCTCTTAGCCTCGGCGCTGTTACCCTTGCGCATCTCGCACTCGGCCACATTATAGTATGCCTCGGCCAGACGGAACTGCACATCGTCGATGCTCTTGAAGCCGCCGTTCTCGTCGTTAGGATAGAGCGGATACTTGACCAGACGTACACCAGAGTTGGTCTCGCCCCAACGAGGACTCATCACCGGCTCCAGGTCGCGCCCCTGATTCAGGAAGGTACCCAACTGGTCGACAAACACTAGGTCCTGACCATCGCGGTCGGCATCGGCCTTCAGCACATCGCCTGTACCGAAGTTAGCACGCATGACACCCTTGAGGAACATGCCGGGACCGTGGGTCTTGGTAGCTGCATCGTAGGTATAGTTCTGCTTACGGATGTCGCGATCGTCGAAACGCTCGTAGGGAGCGCCCAGCTTATCGCCATAGTCTAAGAAGCACTTAGCACCGATAGAACCGCCTGTTGACTGAACTGTACCCGAGTTATCGAACGAAGGAACCAAGCATACGCAGTTCCAGGCACCAATGCCATCGTAGCTCTGTCCGAAGTAGTCGGCATAGCCATACCACATGCCCACCATGGTGCGCACGTTAGAGATGGCATTAGCTGCACCCTGTCCATCTTCAGCAGCCAATGCGAAGATCACCTCAGGACTCTTGACATTATCCATAGAATAGAGGTTACGATAATTATCGTCAATCGCATAGTCACCATAGACACCATTGATAATCTCCTTGGAAAGTGCCTCACACTCATCAAAATGCTTCTCGCCGATAAACACCTCGGCATTGAGCAGCAGACGCGCCTTGAGCAGACGGTTCATGGCCTGATTGGCACGATTCACCATCGAGTGGTTAGCATCGTCCTTAGCCAAAGCGCTCACAGTCTCATCGAGTTCGGTAGCAATGAAATCGTAAATCATCTTGCACGATGTATCCCAATCGGGATCGGCAGAGCCTGGTACCACGCTGCTGGCAGACGTGTTCAATGGCAGAGCACCACCCCAGAGCTCGAAGATACAATAATAGTTCCAGGCACGGATGGTACGGACCTCGGCTACATACTGTGCCAACTGTGCATCGGTCATGCCAAGCGCAGAGGCGTTCAGGCCTTCAAGGTCGCTCAACAAGAGGTTTGCCAGTCCGATAGCCGTCCAGGCACCATTCCAGGCATTGTTGATAATCGTAGACTCAGATGTCCAGTTGTGCCAAGAGAGTACGGTCTTCATGGCCTCATCCCAGCCCCACAGTCCACCATTCCATACACGCCAGGTGATCTGGTCGGATGGGTATTCTGAGAGATGGAAGAAGTTCTCACCAGCCAAGGTCTGTGAGGTCTGGCCATAGATGGCAGCCACAGCACCCTTTACACTGGCCTCATTCTGGTAATAGACACCGGCGTCGATACGGTCGTACACCTTCTCGTCGAGGTCGGTACATGCCGTAAGCCCCATACCCAGTGCCATCGCTAATATGCTATTCTTTATTGCTTTCATAATAATTATCAGTTTTCAATTAGTGGAAACGAAGTGTAACGCCCAGACTTACCTGAGTGGCCTGTGGATAGGCACTGTTAGAATCGATACCAGGAGTGATACCTGTTGAGGTGACGATAGAAGGATCGTTGCCCTTGTAGCCTGTCAATGTGAAGACATTCTTGGCAGTAAGGTAAACACGCAGGCTCTCAACCAGTTGACGGTTCTTAGGAGCGTAGGTATAGCCCAAGGTCACATTGTCGAGCTTAACGTAATCGCCCTTTTCGAGGAAGTAGCTGGAGATGATACCACCACTTGAGTTCACATCGGCATAGTCGGTATAGGCCGTACGCAGCACATTATCAGTACCAGCACCCTTCAAACCCATGCCATACTTGCGCATATTGAAAATCTCGTAGCCAAGTGCACTGCGGAAGAGCAGACTCAGATCCCATTTCTTATAGGTGAACGAGTTGCTCCACGACAGGAAGTGCTTAGGAGCACCATTGCCGATAGTACGTTTGTAAGAAGGATCGGCCTGAGCGGCAGGCACTTTATTACCATCGTTATCGTAGATGAGCAGCAAGCCGTTCTCATCGATGCCGGCATGCTCATAGCCATAGAACTGACCTATCTTGCCACCCTCCTCCACACGGAAGAAATACTCGCTGGTGCCAGGACCGGGCTTCTGATACAAATCGAGATAAGCCATCTGATAGGCATCACTCGAAAGCTTGGTCAGCTTGGTATCACCCATGCTCCAGTTAACACCAGTGGTCCACTTAAAGGCCTTCTTGGCAATCACATCGTAGTCGAGAGCCACCTCGATACCGGTATTCTTGGTAGTACCTACATTCACCAGGATGGTGTTGTAGATGAATGGAGGCTGGGGAGCGGTGTAGTTGTAGAGCAGATCCTGCGAACGACGGTCGAAATACTCTATGCTACCACGCAGACGACTCTTCAATGCCACGAAATCAATACCCACATTGAATGCCGTTGATTTCTCCCAAGCCAGATCGGGGTTAGCATTCAGCGATGGTGCATAACCGTTAATCCACTGATTGTCGATGAGATAAGCGCCACGAGTACTATAGGTAGCGATACTCTGATAGGCATTAAAGTCGGAACGACCTGTCACACCATAGCTCACACGGGGTTTCAAGCTCTGGAAGGTCTGCTGCAAGCTCTGTGCAAACGGTGTATTGACGATTTCCCATGCCAGTGAGGCTGATGGGAAGCTACCCCACTTCTTGTTGGCACCGAACTTAGTGCTACCCTCACGGCGCATAGAGGCCGAGGCATAGATCATATCGTTGAAATTATAATTCACACGTCCGAAGAAACCGATCAGTGTTGATTCGGATGAACCAGCCCAGAGGTTAGCCTTACCATCGCGCAGGTAGCTACCGTTACCAATGCCATGATACGACAGGGCATCGTAGACAAAGCCCATATTCTCGTTACCGCTCTGCTCCCACATACTACGCTCCCATGAATAGCCAAGCACTGCCTTTAGCTGATGGTGCTTGAGGGTCATGGTGTAGTTGATGAGGTACTCCAAGCGGTTGGTCCACCACTTCTGGTAGTTGATGCGGGCACGACCATCATAGCCGTTCCAGTACGACTCACTTGAGGTGGAGGGGGTGTAGAAGTTCTCCTTTAGATCGTTGTACTGCAGAGCGTAACTCAACGATGTGTTCAGATTGTGCTGCTCCAACTGCAGGATATTCAGCTTTACATCTGCATTACCCAGAAGGTAGATACGATCGCCCTGACTTA
Organism: Prevotella sp. P6B4; assembly: GCF_000619985.1. NCBI lineage: Bacteria > Pseudomonadati > Bacteroidota > Bacteroidia > Bacteroidales > Prevotellaceae > Prevotella > Prevotella sp. P6B4. The sequence goes on along the minus strand of NZ_JHVE01000002.1, from coordinate 111,602 downwards.
CGTTCTCCTTCAGGTCGTTCACCGGGTTATGGATATCTGTAGGAGAGTTGGGCTGATAGTAAGTGCCATCAGGATTCTTTACCGGGATAGTAGGATTCATGGTGAGGGCAGTATCAAACAGACCATCGTTACCCCACTTCTCATGTACCTTACGGGCAGAAAGTGATGAGTTGAACTGCAAACGGTTGTTGAGCACACGCTGCTCGCCAACAAAGCGACCACCGTACTCCTCACGACCGGATACAATATCCAAGCCATTACCTTTCTTATAATTAACCGACAGACCGAAATAGCCGTTCTTGGTGGAAGAATCGAGAGAGATATACTGATTCAGACTGTAGCTGACAGGGCGCGTAATCTCGCCCCACCAATCGGTATCAGCACCATAGTCCTGACCACGACGTGAACGACGGAACTCATCGGTAGAGAGAATATCCACACGGGGTTTCTGAATATTGAGAGCAATATAGCTGTCGTAGGTTACGTTGGTGACACCAGCCGAACCCGAACCTTTCTTGGTTGTAACCAGAATCACACCATTAGCACCACGGGTACCATAGATGGCAGCAGAACCAGCATCCTTCAGTACGGTGATTGACTCAACATCCTGCGTAGCAATGTTACGCAGATCGCCACCAGCGATACCATCAATCACAACCAGTGGACCGTTGCTGGCTGTCAACGAACCAGCACCACGCACCTGGATATCGGTCATGGCATTAGGGTTGGCATCAGCTGTGGCAGCCACATTCAGACCTGCCACCTTACCGGCAATCAGCGCCATGGGGTCGCTGGCTGCACCCTGATTGAACTGGTCCTTACTGATCTGAACCACAGAGCTCGAGATCTCTTTCTTAGCCATCGAACCATAACCTACAACGACCACTTCGTTCAACTGAGCCACATCCTCCTTCAGCGTAATCTCCATACCATTCTTGGCAGGCTGCTCCTGAGGATTGTAACCGATGTAGGTGAACACCAACGTTGCGCCGGCCTGACATTTCAGGCTGAACTTTCCGTCGAAGTCTGTCACTGTACCGTTTGATGTTCCTTTGACTACAACCGAGGCGCCAATTACGGCGTCGCCCGTTTCATCCTTCACATGACCATTAATGGTGGTCTGTGCCGAAACATCCAAGGCGAAAAACATTACCGCCAGCAACATGAGCAGGCGATAACAAAGATTTTTCTTTCTTTTCATCTTCATTGGTTTTGTTAAAATTAGAGTTATAGAAAAATAGTTACTGTTTCAGATCATCAACCTTTTAAAGCTTTTCAATCCTAATGGCAACACCACCGCTACGAGCCAGTCGCAGGTGTAAGGTATCGCCTTTAGTCACTGTGATCTGGCGTATTGTCATCTCGTAAGGATGACGTTCAAAGTCGGCCTCAGGACCATCCTCATAGATGACTGCACGATAAGTGGTGGCTTCGTCCAGGAAATCGAGCACGACATCCAGATGGCGCGCTTCCTCGTTAGTGATACTACCGATAAACCACCTGTCGCCGCCACGCTCCTTTCGGGCTATGGTGATATACTTACCAATCTCGCCATTAGGCACCAATGTACGACTCCAGGTTGTAGGACAACTCTCGATAAAACTGAGTGCCGGCTGACCTTCGTAATTCTCGATGGCATCGGCCGCCATCTGCAGCGGACTGTAGATGACAACAAACTCGCCCAGCTGCTTGGCCAGCGTAGAGTGCGGATGTGTACCCGGCACAATCTCAGAGAAATTGAAGATGGCGGGGGTAAAATCGGTAGGACCAGCCAATCCACGGGTAAATGGTAGCGTAACAGTATGTGATGGCGGATTACCGCCACGACGGTCCCAGGCATTATATTCCTGACCACGAACACCCTCTTGCGTCATCAGGTTGGGCCAGGTGCGCTGGATACCTGTGGGCATAGCAGGCTCGTGGTTATCAATCATGATATGGTGCTTGGCAGCGCATTCTATCACACGACGGTAATGACGGATGCCATACTGCGACTTAGCCAGTTCCTTACCATCAAAATAGCGTCCCACGTAACCTGTCTTCACGGCACGAATGCCCAATCGCTCAAACCAGCTGAAAGCCTGCTCCATCTGGTTCTCCAACAGTGTGGCATTACCCCAGGTCTCTGTATGACCGATAAAGCGCACACCTTTCTGCAAGCCATAGCGAGTTACCTCGTCCATATCAAAATCAGGGTACGACTCCAGATAGCTGATCTTCTCGCCCTGTCCCCAACCTGGATTCCAGCCCTCGGCCAGTACACCACTGAAGCCATGACGGGCAGCAAAGTCCATGTAGCGTTTCACATTCTCGGTTGTAGCACCATGTGTGGGACCCAGCTCCCAGGTATTCTGCTTTTTATGGATGCTCCACCAGATACCGATGTATCGACCTGGCTCTATCCATGACATATCTTTAATTTGCGATGGTTCATTCAGATTCAGCATCAGGTTCGAGGTCAACAAACCACCAGCCGTCCTACTGATAATCATAGTGCGCCAAGGACTCTTCAGCTCACCCTGTGCATAGACCTTTACACCATTACGCCAAGGGGTGAGGGCCGTAAGCAGACGCACTGCACCGCCATCGCCAAAACGTGGTGTGAGGTTGATACTGGCGCAATCCTCAAGCGCAGCTTCGTGGATGGCCAGAAAAAGATCCTTCTCATACTCTATAGTAAGCGGTGTACAAACAGTATCCTTCTTACTCAGCAGGTCCTTCTTGTATATACCCTCGAAATACTCAGTGTGGTTTGAAGGAATAGACCATGCTTGGGCATCGTGCGACAGAGTCAACTCTGTCAGTTCATCCATGATCTGATATGCCTGTCCTTTACGACTATCTGGAAGAATATAGCGGAAACCAAAACCATCATTGAAAACACGGAATACCACCAGCATAGGATGTCCTGTCTTCTCACGGAAACTAACAGTCAACTCGTTGTAGTGGTTACGAGTAGTTTCGCATTCACCCCATGGCTGTGTCCAAGTCTCATCTTTTGAGGAACGGACCACTTTCCCCATCTTGGCATGGGCTCCCAACTCTCCATCAGCAATCAAGTAGCCTAAGTGAGACGGTGCAACAAGCGGCTTGCCTTCGTAGTCAACCATATAAAATGGACGATGGTTCTTCACACCGACGGTGACTATCACAGCACCGTCGGGCGAAGACACCTTAACATTCTCAGCGTTACCTGCTGTAACACCAAACAGTACGAAACCAACTAATATAACAAATCTAACAACTAACTTTTGCATAGTTTTGGAATTTTTGCGGCAAAGGTATGGATAACTATCAACCCTTCCAAGCGCAACTAACAAATATCTAAACCGATAAAAATGCAATACACTCATAATCAAAGATATACATTTTACACTCTTCTTAAAAATCTAAATCAAATCAACCCAAAATCAGCACAAAACAGCCTATTCTATTTGGTTCTTTCAGAATATTTTTATAACTTTGCCCCAGCGTTTTACAAGAACATTACTAACTTATGATAAGACGATTGCTTATTTTGATCCTAATGGTTTACGCGACAGACATTTCTGCCCAACGGACAAGTAACCAGCAGCTCTACCAGACACTTGATAGTCTGATAGCCAACTACGATCAGCTCACCGCTGAGAAAGAACATCGTGTAGCCGACATCAAAGAAGGGGTAAAAGGCATTAACCTCACACCTGAACAGCAATACGATCTGAACCAACGTCTCTATGATGAATATGTGGCCTATAAGTTTGACTCAGCTTTCTTTTATATCGATAAGAACGTGAAAGCACTCAGCGGTTCAAAAGACAAAGACCGTTTTGCTTCCAGTGCCGTCCGTATGGCACATATCCTGGCCGTGACAGGCCTCTTTGACCGTGCCCGCAGGTTACTTGACCAAGTGAATCCGGATTCCATCAGTGACCAACAGAAAATAGCCTATTATAACCAACAAAGCGAACTGAACATCTATCGGACAGAGATGGCACAATTCACACCTTACGTGCATGACTATATACAAAGAGCACAATACTACCGACAGTTGGTGATAAAGATAGCACCTGAGGACAGCTATGACCACATATTCAATCAAGCAACCTACACATGCGAGGAGGGAGATATTGACCAAGCCATCCAGATGCTTGAAGGCTATCTGCCCAAGCTACAGGAAGGCACACGTTCCTATAGCATCGTCACCAGTACACTGGCCTTTTTCTACCAAGCCAAACAGATGTACGAGCAACAGGAGCGATATCTGCTTCTGAGCGCCATCAGCGATGAACGGAGTGCCATCAGGGAAAACAATTCACTACGTTTGTTAGCCGAAATACTGATGGCACGTGGCGATAATGACAATGCTTACCGCTATCTCTATCAAGCCATCAGCGAGGCCCGGTTCTATGGCAGTCGCATTCGTATGATGCAAGTAAGTCACATGGCCCCACAGATATTACAGTTATATGATACAGAACGTGCGCAGACGCAACGGCGTACTACGCTCCTTCTCATCGTGATATCCATCATCTCTCTTTTTCTTGTAGGCATCTTCATCTACACCCTTATACTCTATCGGAAGAAGCATGCTGCGGGATTACAGATTATTGAGATGAACAAAATGCTGGCAAAGCACACTGAAGAGATTGAGAGTGTGAACACACAGATGAAAGAGGCCAACCGCATCAAAGAGGAGTATATCGGACGATTCCTTGAACTGAACAGTATGCTCCTTTCAGACACAGAACAACGGTTGAAGCAACTGAACCGACTGGCCAGAGAGCACAAACTGGAAGAACTGTATGCAGAACTAAAAACTATGGAACCTGTGAATAAGGGAATTCGCACGTTCCATAGTCATTTCGATACAGCCTTTCTTAATATCTATCCCCACTTTATCAGCGAGGTCAACAAACTGCTGACTGACAGCAACCAGTTTACCATAGAGAGTAATGCCACGCCAACCAAACGGTTGACGACGGAACTACGCATTCTGGCCCTGATACGCCTTGATATCACAGACAATCAGGAGATTGCCGACATTCTCCGATCCAGTATCACGACCATCTACACCTATCGGTCAAAACTCAAATCAAAAGCTATCAATAAAGATTCCTTTGAAGATGACGTCAGGCGGATAGCCACCTACTGATAACGGTCTATCTCCGCCAACCACCACGGTAGCCACCACGGTTATCGCGGCCACCCCACTTCTTATCGTAACGTCCATCGGTGTCAATCTTTCCACCGAACATATTGATACGATAACGCACATGAAGCATGGCATACGAGTTGATGCTGTTATAACGGGTATCGCTGCGGCCTGTGGCGTTGACCCAGCGCTCATAGTTGCTCTGCTGGCCTAACAGATCATAGAAATTCAATGCTACAATGAGCGATTTTGACTTCAGAAAAGCCTTAGACACCTGTCCATTCCAAAGAAACTCGTTGGTGTTCATCGACGAGTCGTTATAACCTCGACGACTGCGCTCATGAAAGTTACTGCTGATTTCAAATCCTGACGGCAGTCGAACCAGGAACTGTCCACCATAATTGAATTGCCAGGTATCGAGATTGGCAGTAGGTTGCAGTTCATTACGCGAGTGCTGATAATTGAGCTGACCATCCAGGGAAATCTCCAGCCAGTCATTGCGATAGCCCAGCGAGAGTCGCTCGTTCAGATTAGTAGTGCGAGTGGTGTTTTTGGCTGCATCGGCCTTATCCTGAGCCACATAACTCACCAGATTATTATAGCGAACACGCGTATCGGCACCTACATTCCAATGAGCAGTACTGTCGAGCGCAGTATTAAAGGTGACACCAGCATTCACATTCCAGTTGCCATTGATGTTCTCCGGACGGGTTTCGCTACCACCTGTTTCCGGGTTATAGCGGACCATGTTAGAGATGGCATTGCGGACATGACGATAATTGGCATAGACCACGATGCTACGCTTATAGCGGACAATATAGTTATTATAGTAACCATTAAGCGAGTTGGTGAACTGTGGTTTCAAACCAGGATTACCCTTAGTGATATAGAGTGGATTGGAGTCGTCGGTGATGTCGAGCAGCTGCGTCATCTCTGGCTGACGGGTATCACCACGATAATGTAACCACAGATTACTCTGATCGCTGAACTTATAATGGAAATCGAATGTCGGTGTGAGATTTGTTACCTGACGCACAGTATCTACATAGACACCACGATAGTTCTGAATAAAGTTTGAGTGCTGCGGCTGAACCAGGAAACCGATGTTATAATCATACTTCTCCTCATGGTGACGCAGATTAACACGCATATTGTGAGTATAGTTCTTATACTCTGAATAACGACTGAGATCACGCTCAAGATAGTTATCGAGCGTAGGATAGACGCTATGAAGCCAAGGATCCCAGGTGCGATACTCAGGGGTAACATCCGCAAAGATATTCTGTGGCAAATCACTAAAGTCGTAAGTCAGACGGTCGCTCTTGTTCCGGCTATATCGCAGTTCGTAACTTAACTGCAGATGTGCTCCCTTCCACAGCGGTTCGCTATACGAAGTACGTACCACATAGTCGTAATTGTCGGTCGGTGTGGTATTATAGCGAGCCGTATAGTATGTAGAATCATTTCCATATTGATCCTGTTTACGGAAAAGACGGACCTCATTGTCGCTCACATTCTGGCTTTCGCTATTGCCAACACTGCCTTCCAAGCGCAAGATGATATTGCGCCCGCGTGAATTCAATCGACGATACAACTGCATCATAGCCCAGGCGTTTTTGTTCTCGCTATAGGTCAGATTGGCATTCAGATTATGGTTTATCAGATAGGGGCCAAGCGATGAGAGCTGATTCAGAGGATCGGCTACATACAGATAAGGGTCGGCATCGAAAGTTGCTGCTACCGACTGGGTTGTTCCATCGTTGGTACCATAGCTGCCGTTGGCACGAACAAGGATATTAGTCAGACTATCGGGTTTCCACTCAAAGCGCATATTACCCCACCAGTTGTTGCTACGGGTGTAATTGGCAGTAAGGGTATTTGAAAAGGTACTACCCTCGCTATAGAAATCCTCCTTAGCATTCTCGGTTTGATTATCGCCACCGCGATGGTTCCAGCGGATGCTGGCATCGAATTTTACGGTATCGTTATCGAAGTTGAAATTAGAGCCCAACATCTTCCGGGCATTCAGTCCACGGCGATTCCACCAACCTGCATTCTCTTCTTTATTATTGAAATTGCCTAATAAGACAAAGCGTACCTTATCAGTGAACATACTTCCCATTCCACGTGAAGCATAGCGGTGCTTGGTTCCACCAGCCAAGTCGAGGTTGGTCATAAAGCCACGGTTCATACCTTTCTTTATTGAGAAGTCTAACACCGTTTCTTTCTCACCGTCTTCGATACCTGTAATACGGGCCTGATCACTCTGCTGGTCATAGAACTTCATGTTCTGAATGATATTAACGGGTATATTCTTCAGAGCCGTCTCTACATCGCCCAACATAAACTCTTTGCCATCAATCAGGATTTTCTTGACCTCCTTGCCATTGATGGTGATATTACCATCCTCATCGACCTCGGCACCGGGGATACGCTTAATCAGTTCCTCGATAGGCGAACCTTCAGGTGTACGATATGCCTCGGGATTATAGACAAGTGTGTCTTTCTTTACAATAACTTGTGCAGCACGACCTGTTATCACAGCCTCTTGCAGCATAATACTCTCAGACTCCATCAACAGATTGCCGATATCCTGATTCTCGTTACGTCGTAAGGTAATCTCTCGTTCGATGGTGAGATATCCCACCGACGATATCCGCAATCTGTAGGTGCCATTACGAGGAGCCACAATAAAAAAATTCCCATGGTCATTACTAACCGTTCCGCCAACAAAAGTACTATCAGAGGCGGTAAAAAGCTGGATGGTAGCCTGCATCATGGGTTCTTTCAATTCTGCATCAAGTAACTGGCCACGTACAGTAAGTTTACGATCCTCTGGTTCAGGCTGTGCCCAAGTAGAGAGGAAAAACTGGATCATTAAAAATATAAAAAATAGTTTTTTGTATTGCATATTGTTTTGTTAAAATGGGACAAAGATGGTATCGCGTTTGTCAAATGGAATGCCCATGCCCGTATCAGCAATGGCAAACTGAACGTGCGTCTCGTTCTTGCTGACGGATAGCTTAATGAAACCCTCAGAAGTGAACCGACAGGGAATGAAAGCCGATTTGCGCTCATCTGCCTCAACGATATAGCTGCTAAGCGGACCATCATTATCAGCAGAGACAACTAATTGGGCATGGGAAAGCGACTGGATAAAACTCTCAAAATATCGATTCTCCTTGATCAGTCGTTCTACCAGTTTCTGGTCAACTGCAAAAGTGCGATGTTCGAGAAAGGCCGTCATTTCTGCCTGTCGAAGTGTATTATCTATCCTCAGAGCAGTATTCTCGAGTGCCTGCATGGTGGTTTCGATAGTTTCGGCTATCACCACCTGTTGCGAAAAACGGACTAACAGGAAGATGACTACCCCATAGATTACAATAACAAATCCAGCCACCCAAAGTGTGAGCTGGGTGGTGAATGAACTGCGGATTCTATGGAATAAAGTCATTGATACAGCACACTTATTTAGGAGTGACAATATTTTTAAAGGATGAACCAAAGATGACATACTGTGTATTGCCGGCAATGGTACCCTCGTTCTGGCCCCAAAGGAATGGCCAGTCATCATAGTTCTCAAAATGATCGGGTTTGCGGAACAGTAAGCCAGGAGCCACATTACCAGGAATAAACGAGAAGTCGGCACGGTTGTTCCCGTAGAACACCTGCTTAGGACGAGCAGCTCCTACAACAGCCACAAACGAATAGTTATGATAAGGATGACAGCCGTAAAGCCAATTGGCGACACGATACACTTCGTCCTTTCTGACAATATCGGGGAAGTAAATATGAGCGTAGTTGACGGTGATACCGAAATTAAGCACCATGTTGACTCCAGCCCAGTTACCCAAGCCGATGGGTACGCCATAAGGATTCTGCTGATCGAAACTCTTGATATAAGCATTGTACTTTTCTACGTAGGGACGCAACTTCTTTTTGTAGGCCTCGTTCATATAGCGCACAGCATCAAGAGCGGTCTGCATACTAAATGCCACGTTGTGGTCGAGCGCCTTCCATATCTGTTTCTCAAAGCTAACAAGATACTGTTTCTCCCCAGTAGCGCCATAGAGTTGGAGATTAGTGGCCATATCACCCTGTTCTCCTCCACCCAGCCAACTGAAGTCAGCCTCCATCTGGCTATCGGTTGCAGTTTTCTTAAGCAGTTCATCTGCTTCCTTCTTCAAACGCTTCGATTGGGCGAGCGCACGTGCCGCGAGCTCATCATTATAGCCCTTCAGGGCATGACTGGCGGCAGCAAACATGGTGGCTGCACGCTGATCGAGTTGAGGACTGCGGGTGGTGAAAGCCCACATATCATCGGGCGTTCCACTCCGTTTTCCATCGGCCGACACCTCATAGGGTTTCAGACTCGGATCGTAATGCAAGCCATCGGTAATCGAGGCCGCATCACCCAGATGATGATAATTATCCAGTACCGAATTAGAAAGTGTAGAAGCCATATGCCCAATCTGTTCTGCCTGAGCCACAAGGTTCAGTGTACCATGCTCTATAAACTGCAGGATATCGGGCACTCCATCAGGACGATGCAAATCCACATAGCGCTGCTGCTGGCTGACGAAGGTCTCATCGCGCTGAGGTTTGAAAAGCTCCCAAGTGCGGATAAAATTCTGTACCACATTGATGTTCGAACCTGTTTCTATGTCAAAGTCTCCAGCATCAAAGAATCCACCGACATTCAGTCCAGGAATCAGTTCCAAAGGCTTGTATTTGGTATCAGTGGTCTCACCCTGTCGGTGCAAATCGAAGTGATCGCTTGGTGGTGCCTGCAGATAGCCTTCCTTAAAGGGTTCGCCATGCCAGGTACGATAGCCCTCATTCACGTACATGTGGTTCATGTGGATAGGAACCCATACATCAGTAGTCGCATCAGTAATCTTATCATAAACGTGCTTATCGATAAGGAAATCATTACTTCGAGTGTTACCATACTGAATATAGTACACTCCTGGCTGACATACTGATGAGAAATCGAACTTCACATAATTATATTTATAATAAGGTCCCCAGTTCTTGACTTCCCCAACAAAGGCCTGTTCCGTTGTACCATCGTCCTTCATACGCATCAGAACTGCAGATGATTCGGGATGATCGTTCTTATCCAATTCGATAACAGCCACCTTGGGCTGTTCTGGGGTATAGCCTACTTGCGAGAAACCGATGTTGGGCTCACGAATCCAACCAGGAATAGCATAAGGTTCTACCAGCCACGTAACAACCTTTCCAGTTTTTCCCGAAGGCAACTCACTACGCAGGACATACCACCCATTCTGGGCAAGAACACGTCCATCGTACAATTTAAGTTCTGCATCACTACTGCTGATACTGACCATACGCTCAGGCTGGTCGGTAGCAAGCGTTATCTGATGACCTGTCTCTATCGGCAACGGATCAATAAAGCAATCGGTACCACGATCATCGTACGTCTTAAATCCCTTAAACTGGCGTGGTTTCTCGTTATTCGGACGGGTTATGGTCTGACTGGTTGCATAACGAGGCAGACGTCCCAACCGGCCATCTACACGATATGTCTTCAACCAATACTGAGAGGGCAGGAATTCCAAGTTAAAACCTGCCTCACCAGCCAACTTCTCTGGCACAGGCTTATCAAGCCAAACGGCGATTTCTACGGCACGCCCCTTGGCGGTCACTACTACCCTACTATCGAAATCGTAGTCGTCATAGCGCATCACAACCTCTATACTTCCCTTCTCACGATCCACCTTGCGGGCAATAATCTTGGGAACCAGATCCCATTGCTCTGGAGTGTTATTCAGGCGGACTGCACCTCCCTGAACGGTCCGGACTCCATGATGGATAATCTCTATTCCCGAATTCTTCTCATCATTGAAACCTCCATTGAAATCATTGCTGAAAACCAAGACGTTGACCCCTTGTCTTTCAAAATACTCACGATCGTTCAGTTTCAGGCCCTGTGCCTGTAGAAACACAGGTACAGTAAGCAGCGTTAATAGTGATAATAAGTTCTTCATAAACCCAGCGTTTTCTATTTTATTATTCTGATTGTTTATCGGGTGCTGTCTCTAACTTCAAAACGCGCTTTCACAATGACATGCTGTACACAAGTATCACCATTCATCTGATCGAACAGTAACTTGAAGGCTTTCAGACCTATCTCCTTCTGATTCTGCTTCACAAATGACACACGGGGCGATGCAACATCCGACACCCAGTCGCTCATATAGCCAATGATTGAAACGTCTTCAGGAATACGCAAACCTCTACTCTCTACAGCCTTCATAGCCGACGTGACCAATAAGCCGTGAGTAGCGATAATTGCATCAGGAGGTTCGGGTAAATCCAGCAGTTCCAATGTATCGGTCAATCCGGAGTTATAGCTAAAATAGTTACATTTCACCAGGTTCTTTCTGACGGGTATATTCCGTTCATGCAGCGCTTCAAGATAGCCATGCTTGCGATCAGAAGTTTGCTTCAGTTTGTTAGGGCCACCCAAAAAAGCAATCCTTTGAGCCCCTCTGTCAACAAGATAGTTGGTGATCTTACGAGCGGAATCAGCATCGTTGATAACGACCGACGAAATATCTATATCCGCATCTCTATCAAACAAGACAACTGGCATATGTATCTTTCTCAATCGCTGTATATGGGCATAGTCGGTTGTCTCTTGCGACAAACACATGATAATGCCTTCTACATGCATATTTACCAACAACTCCAAACAGTATTTCTCGTTTTCGTATTTATCATCCGTATCAGTAATAATGCACATGTAGCCTTCTTTTCGGGCCTCAGCCTCGATACGCTTCACGATATGGGCAAAATGATTGAACGAAACATCAGGCACAATGATACCTATCGTTCTTGTTGTATCATAACGAAGACTAACGGCAAATGGATTAGGACGATAGCCCTGTTCTTTGGCCAAATGCAGGATTTTTTGACGAAGTTCGGTACTGACTCCCTCCAAACCGCGTAATGCACGCGATACGGTAGAGACGTTTACTCCTAATAAATTAGCGATTTCCCGCTGTGATATCCGTTTCATCTGTAATATAGTTTTGTTAGCTCTACAAAAGTAACATTTTTACTCAAAAACAGAACGCAACAATCAGGAAAATGTTGCGCAACGGGTTGCGTAAATTACTAATTATAACGCCACCAACTTTCACAAGTCAATGGCGCTACTTCACTACTGTATTCAATGATATGCAATATAAATACGCTATACTGTAGTATCATCAAACGGGCAATATCTAATATTCCTGTGTTGTAATCGTGCTACAAATTAAAGAAAAAAAAGCGAAACCAGGAATACATATGTACAAAAAATATACCGCAACGCGTTGCGGTATATTTCCTATATTTTAAGGTAAACTTATCCAACCTTCAGACACATCATGGTCAAGTCATCGTTAGGATCAGCTCCCTTACGGTGCTCCTCAACCTGACGTTTCAAGGTCTCAACCACCTGCATGGCATTAACAAATTTCGTTTCACGAAGCACATCAAGCATATGGTCGTCACCAAAACGAACCAAATCAGGATTCTCAGCTTCGTTCAGGCCATCGGTATAGATAAAGAGCGGTTTACCCTTGATGCTATCAATGCACTCGCCTTCGTACTCAATCCCCTGCCACAAACCGATAGGCGCATTTGGAATCATCTTGAGGAAGTTACCACCATCAGCATCACCTCCAAGTACTGGAGGATTATGACCTGCATTACAGAAATCGAGACGACCTGTAGTCAAATCCACCAGACCAATAAACATGGTGATAAACATGCCGTTCTCGTTATTCTCGGTCAACTCGTCGTTGATACGATTACATATCTCTGCAGGAGAATAGTGATGTTTTGCCATAGCACGGAACAGACGGATAACCTGTGCCATGAAGAGCGAAGCAGGTACACCCTTACCCGATACATCGCCGATAGCAAAGTAGAGATGATCCTTCTCCATGAAATAGTCGTAGAGGTCACCTCCGACTTCCTTAGCAGGAGTCATCGACGCAAAGAGATCCAATCCCTCGCTTTCCAAATTGGCTGCAGGAATCATCGACATCTGGATGTCGCGCGCGATACGAAGCTCACTCTCAATACGTTCACGGGCTGTTGTCGCCTCCTCCAGCTGTCCATAGGCTTCCTGCAACAGATTGAACGCCTTACGCTTATGAATCACATAGAAGCCCAAGAAACCTGCCAACAGAACAAAACCAATACCGAGGCTGATAAGACGCTGACGGAACATCTCGTGTCCACGTTTCTCTATCTCCCACTGACTGCGCTGCAGCTCCTCCTCCTTCTGATGGGTCTCGTAGATAGTAGCCATTTCGGCTGTATCATCACGCTTTGACCAAACCAAAGCCGAATCATATGCATTGCAGATCTGTGTAGCCACATATAAGGCAGAATCTCTATGACCTGCACCAATATTAGCACGATACTTCGGAATGAGATACATGCTGATATTATCAAGTGTCATCTTCATGCCACGGAATTTTATCCAATGGTCGAGTGTACGGAAGTTCTTGGCAGCCTCATCATAACGATGCGCTATCATCAGATAGTCATTAGCATCCAATTGTCCCTGTTCAGTTTGAGCATAATCTGTTTTCAGGAAGCCTGCGAAAGCTGCTTCTGCCTCTGCATGACGACCTGCGTCATAAGAAGTCAGGGCATTGAACAAACGGATACGCGCACGATAGCGATCACAGAAATCAGCGTCAGCATCCGGACGCAAGCGATAAACATAGAGCAACGAATCGGTGCGATCATTCCACTTCTTACCCTCTTTATAATGTTGGGTATTAAGACAGGCTACTGTGATATTGTTAACACCGAGAATAGCTGAACGGATACGCGAACCATTGGTATCTTTCTTCGAAATTGAAGTCAAATAGTGATTAAAGGCATTCTCATAACTCTGCGCAGCATCCTTGTCGTGACCAAGATACATCTGTGCTGAGCCAATCACGTAATAGAGCACAGCCAAATCACGAGACTGAGCCTTATCACGTCCCTCCAATTTTTCAACGGCAGGCATAGCCACACGCAAGGTTGCTTCATAGTCGTTCTTAACAGAAAGCGATTGAGCAAGAGTTCTTGCCGCACGGCTATAGGGAATCAAATCCTTATCGTCCAAATGCTCAACGCTCAGCGCCTTCTTATAATAGACCTCAGCTTCGCCTTTTCTTTTCTGGCTATTCAAGGCCGAACCACGCAAATAGTTAGCTCTGACCATGCTGATATCTCCTGTTTTCTCCAAACTGTCTGCCAAGAAGAACTTGCGATCATAGTCTTTCGCGTTTTCAGCTTTTAAGACCATGCTGTCAATCAGATTCATCTTCACTGAGTCCTTAGCAGAGTTCTTGCCACTACCTTTCCAAGAGCGGTCATCCTTACTTCCACACGAAGCAACGAAGGCGATTACCAGGAGGACAGCTATCCCTAAACACCATTGTTTCAGTTTTCCCATTACCTTTTGTTATTTTTATTCTTTTATTTTAAATATTCAGCAAAGTCTGTCAGTTTCATGTCGCCCTTACGAGCCAGTGTGTCATGCATGGCAAATGCAGCTGTGAGGTTGTGTCGTGTTTGTCCCATCTTAGATATCTTAAGGTAATCCCACAACAGCTGTTTATAATCGGGGTGTGCACAGTTCTCAATGATACACTCGGCACGTTGTGCGGGGCTCTTACCACGAAGGTCGGCAACACCCTGTTCAGTAACGATGATATTGACATCATGCTCCGAAGAGTCCTGATGGCTAACGAAGGGCACGATAGAACTGATGACGCCACCCTTAGCGATGGAAGGACAAGTGAAAATCGAGAGATAGGCGTTACGGATAAAGTCGCCGCTACCACCGATACCATTCATCATCTTCACGCCGCTGATATGGGTCGAGTTCACATTTCCATAGAGGTCGGCTTCGATAGCTGTATTAATAGCAATCACACCCAGTCGACGTATCACCTCGGGTGAGTTTGAAATCTCACTCTGGCGCAGTGTCAGGTGCTGCTTCATATAGTCCATATTGTCGTAAACCTGCATCAAACACTCGTTCGATACTGTCAGTGAACAAGCAGAAGCATCTTTTACACGACCGTTCAGCATCATCTCGATGACTGAGTTCTGAATAACCTCGGTATAGATATTGAAGTTCGGTACATGTTTGTCCTCACCCAAAGCACCCAAAATAGCATTTGCTGTAGAACCCACACCGCTCTGGAGAGGCAAGAACTCCTTGGGGATACGACCTTTGTGCATTTCTTCTACCAAGAACTCTGCAGTCAGGAAACCAATCTTATCGGTTACTGGGTCACTATCCTTGAAAGCACGAGCCTCGTCAGGGATGTTACACTCTACCACACCGACCACTTTGTCCTTGGGGATTGACACATAAGGAACACCGATACGATCGTTTACCTTTTCAATCATGATAGGCTTGCGGTAAGGAGGATCCAATGGTTCATATACGTCGTGAATAAACTTGGCATTAGGATTATGGAAAGCATTCAATTCCAAAATTACCTTTTTGGCCAAACGAGCTGCTGTGGGAGAGATACCGCCGGCAGCAGTCAGGTATACATGATAATCGTTACCTACTTCTTCAATATCACAGACTTCGAGGATGGCCCAGTCCACATCGCCATAAAATCCATAACGAAGCTCCTGTGCCATATGACTCAGATGAAGATCGTTATAAGGAATCTCACCCAAATTAACGTGCTTACGGAAATCAGGGTTTGTGGTATAAGGAGCACGATACTTGATCGCCTGAGCATTAGCCAGATCTCCATCAGTACTCTGTCCAGTTGAAGCACCAGTAAAAATACCCACTTTAAACTCGCGACCAGCCTCGTGTTCGGCAACCGCAATCTTAGCTAGTTCTTTTGTTGTTGCTTTAGCCACACCTGCAGGTGTAAAGCCACTCATAGCGATATTCTCGCCATTCTTAATCAGCGCTGCAGCCTCGGCAGCAGTCAAACGTGTATACGACATAATAGACCAAAATTTGCAAATTTGGGTGCAAATTTACATCATTTTGGCGAAACCACCAAAAAAACGGCTCAACTTTTAACCATTATAAGTACTCCATCAACACATCCCACACGGCAATGATGTGACAAACACTGCCTGCGAGCACAAAAAAGTGGAATACGGAATGCATATATTTGGTCTTATTCAAAGAATAAAAAACGGCGCCAGTGATGTAGCTAACACCTTCGGCAACAATCCAAATAACAGCTGCCGTCGACACCGAATCAATCAAAGGTTTGAAGGCAACAAGCACACTTAATCCCATGCCGACAAAGCAGAATGTTTCAACATTGGAATGCTCCTTTAAATGGATAAAACTGATGATTGTACCAGCAATGGCACAAGCCCATACAAAGCAGAACAGCCCCCATCCCCAATAGCCTTGTTCACGAAGTGCTACCAGCGTGAGAGGTGAATACGAGCCGGCAATATGCCAGTAAATAGCGGCATGATCCCATTTTCTGAGGCGCTCCTTCCACTTGGAATGATGTTTTATCGAATGATAGAGTGTAGAAGCAATGTATGACCCCAGCATACCAAACAAATAGAGAATGACGCCCCAGCGAGCCCAATTGTTATCGGTCTGAAAACACCAAATAAGAAAAATAATGCCAAACACCACACCCAGCAGGATGCCCCCGCCGTGCGATGACGCATTCCATATTTCTTCTTTTTTTGTATATCTTATCATAACACTATCTAATGAGATGGTACAAAGATAGTAACTTAAATTGAGACTTAAAGCCATTTTGCAACTTTTTTTAACTTTACACGGAAAAAAAAGGCGAATTATTTGGAACTTTCGGATATTTTTCATATTTTTGCCCCACGTATTGACCCCAAACTCAAAATATTACGAGACAAGATAATTCAGTTATTCACAACTTAAACAATTTCTAATTATGAAAGCTATTAAGATTTTCGCAGCATTATTCATGCTGTTTGCCGTATCGGCAAGTGTAGGTGCTCAGAACCTGAGCAAGGCTGACCAGAAGCTGCTCAAGAAATCTGTAAAAGAGTACAAGTCACAAGGATGGCAGGTCAACCCTGGTCAGTTACCTCTGGAGACTCAGGTTACAAAGGCATTTGAGGCCAGACTGGAAAGAGATTCTTCTGGCGGCGAGGCATGGATCACTGGTGAAGGCCGTAGCATAGGTACCATTTATGATGCTGCCAGAACTCAAGCCCTATCATTCTCAAGAGGCGAAATAGCCAACAAGTTGACAACCCAAGTATCAACAACTATTTCTGAAGACCTAGCCAACGAACAATATGGCAACGACGAGGCTGAATCTGTTGCTAAGACTATCATGGCCCGTGAAGGTCGTAGCGTCGATCAGTCTATCAAGCGCCCCATCACTCTAATGGAATGCTTCCGTAAATTGTCAAACGGAAATACTGAAGTTCTGATTATCCAGGCTATTTCGTCAGAAAATGTTGAAAAACTGGCCAAAGCCGCTCTTCAGAGAGCACGTCGCGACAATTTGCTGAAAGATGTCGAGAAACTTAAGAATCAGGAATAAATAACAGTATATGAAGCAATTACTCATACTGATCACCATATTCTCCTGGGCGCTATGCAGTAGCGCTCAGGAGAAAGGTAAAGTGAAAACGGTCGAGGCCAGTTATCTCTATGAGATACCCGCCAACCTTTCACTTGAACAAGCCAAACGTATTGCCCTTGTCAAGGCGCAGAATGACGCCATCGAGAGCGAGTTCGGCCTCACTGTGGGAAGTGTCAATGTGACTGGCGTAACGAACATCAACGGTCAGTCGAGTACATCATTCCACTCCATGACAAGTGATCAGGTAAGAGGTGTATGGCTGGGCGATGTGAATGAGCCGAAATTCGAGCGCGTAATGGAAAACGGCCGCGATTTTCTGAAGGTGACCGTCAAAGGCAAGATCAGAGAATTGGTTGCCGCCGGCGTAGAATTCGACGCCAAACCCCTTCGCCGGCATCCTGACAAGGGAGACGAAGCCACCACGTTCAAAAGCGGCGACGACTTCTACCTATATTTTCAATCACCAGTCGATGGCTATCTGACAGTGTTCCTGTTTGATATCCAGAGTAATCAAGTTTTCAGCTTGCTTCCCTATCAAAGTTCAGGCAAGGGGTCGTTTGCCATCACTCATGACAAAGAATATTATCTATTCTCTGAAACTAAAGCTGGACCAGAAGATGGTGCTGTTGACGAACTAACATTAACCTGTGCCGATGAAAATACAGAAGAATACAACGACCTTTACGTCATCTTCTCACCTAACAACTATGCAAAAATCAGTTCTAAGGTAGGTCAGCAGAAACTGACTGACACCTTGATTATTCCAAGTTCATTAAGTTACAAGGAATTTAATGCCTGGCTGACAAAATATCAGCAGAAGGACGAACAGATGCAGGTAAAGCGCATCCCTATTCGAATAGAAAATAACTAAAACAATAAAAGATATGAAAAAGCTTTCGTTCACCTTACTCATCATGATGCTACTCATTGGCTTGGCCGAAGCACAGGCCCAGAGACCGCAAAGACAACAAACCCAGCACCAGCGGGGCAGCCTGAGACAGCAGGTCAACAGCCGTCAGAAGCTGAATTACGACGATTTCGTAAAGGAAACCAACCGCAAGTACGAGGCTTTCCGCGACAGCGTGAACAAGAAGTATGCCGCCTTCATGGAAAAAGCTTGGAAGGATTTTGACATCGAAAAAGCTGTCGACCACCCAAAGGAGGACGATATCAAGCCTATTGAATACGATAAAAACCAAGATGAAGACTATCTTGAGGAGCTCCGTCAACAAGAAGAGGAGCAGAAATTGGCCGAAGAGCAACAGAAACGCGAAGCCGAACAAAAGAAACTCTTAGAAGAGCAGAAAAAGCACGAAGAGGAACAAGCCCGACTCGCTGCAGAGAAGAAGAAGCAGGAAGAAGAGCTAGCACGACTTGCTGCTGAGAAGAAAAAACAAGAGGAAGAGTTAGCTCGACTAGCAGCCGAAAAAAAGAAACAGGAAGATATCTTAGCCAAGTTAGCTGCCGAAAAGAAGAAGCAGGAAGAAAAGCAGGCCCAATTGGCAGCTAAGAAGAAACAACAGGAGGAAGAACAAGCCCGTTTGGCCGCCGAGAAGAAAGCCCGCGAAGAAGAACAAGCCCGCTTAGCTGCCGAGAAGAAAGCTCAGCAGGAGGAAAAGGCCCGTATTGCGGCTGAGAAGAAAAAACAAGAGGAGGAACAAGCCAAGCTATTAGCTGAGAAGAAGAAACAAGAGCAAGAGTTAAAGCGCTTGGCCGACCTGAAAAAGAAACAGGAGGAGCAGCAAAAGGAACTGGAGAAACAGCAGAAGAAAGCCGAGTTGGCCAAACTGTTAGCAGAGAAGAAGAAGCAAGAAGAGCAGGAGCGTCAGGCTCTCGCCAAACAGAAGGAGCAAGAGCGTCAGCAGCAATTGTTGGCCGAGAAACAGCGCAAACAAGAAGAACAAGCCCGACTTCTGGAAGAAAAACAGAAGAAACAAGAAGAGAAGGCTCGTCTGTTAGAGGAAAAGCGCAAACAACAAGAGGAGAAAGCACGCCTATTGAGCGAACAGAAGCGCCAACAGGAAGAAGAGCAGGCTCGTTTAGCTGCCGAAAAGAAAAAGCAGGAAGAGGAGCAGGCCCGCATAGCCGCTGAAAAGAAAAAGCAGGAAGAAGAACAGGCTCGCATAGCTGCCGAAAAGAAAAAGCAAGAAGAGGAGCAGGCCCGCATAGCTGCCGAAAAGAAAAAGCAGGAAGAGCAGGCCCGTCTGCTGGCAGAGAAGAAACGTCAGCAGGAAGAAAAGACCCGCTTGTTAGCTGAGAAAAAGAAGCAACAAGAGGAGAAGGCCCGTCAGCTGGCTGAGCAAAAAAAGAAACAGATAGAAAAGAAGAGTAAGCCTATCGAGGCTGTTGTAGTACCCGTGGTTGTTGAAGTAAAGCCACAGCCAAAGCCTCAGCAGCCTATCGTCGAGAACGACGAAGCCACAGCCACCAGCAGCTTTGAGTTCTACGGTACCCCAATGAAGGTTCGCTGGGGTAACGCCAAGCAGTTCAAACTGAAGGGCACCGGCAAAAAAGAGCTTTCAAATGCCTTCCTTGAACTCACAGCCAAGGGGTATAACAACCTCGTACACGACTGTTTGGAGCTCCGCAAAGAATACAAGCTATGTGACTGGGCATATTATAAAATGTTACAGAACATCTCAGAAGAGGCTTGCGGGAAAGGCACTAACGAGGCTGTATTCATGCAGGGGGTACTCATGAACCAGTCGGGATATCAGATCCGCTTTGCCCTCGAGGAGGGTAACAAAATGCATCTCATGACCAGTATGGATGGTTTCCCCTACGATCGCAACTACCTGATTTCGGATGGTAAGATATTCCATCTGATGGATGGTTGCAAAGCCAAGACACTGACCGTTTGCGATGCAGCCTTCCCTGGCGAACAGAAGATGGGGTTAGGCATTGCCGAACAGCCCGAATTGAAAAAGAATCTGGGTGAGCAGCGTACCGTCATCTCACGCTTTGTAAACGTAAAAGCTGACATGCAGCTCAATAAAAACCTGATAGATTTCTACAACGACTACCCCACGTCGTACGACGGTAAGGACATGATGACTCGCTGGGCTTACTACGCCAACACCCCAGTAGCTCCTGAAATCAGCGAGAAAGTTTACCCACAACTCAAGCAGCAGTTGGGTACTCTACCCAAACTCAGAGCTGCCAACATGTTACTCAATTGGGTTCAGATGGGACTCACCTATGGTTACGACGACAAGGTTTGGGGTCACGACCGCGCCTTCTTTGCAGAGGAGACACTTTTCTATCCATTCTGCGACTGTGAAGATCGCGCTATCCTGTACACCCACTTAGTGCGCGACCTGCTCGACCTCGACGCAGTATTGGTTTACTACCCAGGCCATCTCTACACCGCCATTTGTTTCAATAACGAAGAGGTTGCAGGCGATTACATTATGGTCAACGGCAGAAAGTTCACCGTGGCCGATCCTACTTATTACAATGCCAACGTGGGGAAGACCATGAGTAAGATGGACAACTCCAAGGCAAAAGTCATCCTTTTGAAGCGATAAACCCAACAGCCCATGAAGGCCATTTGGAAATGCATAACGAGCTGGATACACCAGCATCTGCACCTTGTCACACTCTCCGTGCTCACGAGCACTGTCATTATCATCTTCACTTACGTGATGGGCAACTCAGGCTATCCTCTGCCGGGTGAGACTGGTGCACTCAAACAAATTACCGACTACAAGAAATTCCTCGGTATACAGATTGGTCAGATCCCCGACAGCGTTCTGATGATTAACGTGTGCTACGACAAGATGCTTGTCCCCTACACCGAGAACGAGGTTCCTGTAGGTAATACCATCATTACAGATCGCGGCAAGTTACTGGAGTTTCTCACCAAAGCTAAGGCTGCCAACAACTATCGTTACATCTTTATGGATGTATTCTTCGAGGAAGGCATGGAGACTGAATACGACTCGGCACTCTTCAGCACCATCCTATCGATGGACCGCTTGGTCATCCCAAAGCACAAAGGGGCAGTCATGTGCGACAGCAACCTTTACAGGAAGGCCTCAAATGCCGACTATGCCACTACATGGCAGGCACTCTCTTTCTCGCGTTATCAATACATACACGACGATGATGAGTCGGTAGCCCTCAAGATCTATCAGGACCGTTGCGGCTCAACTATCAAGCGGCACTGGGGCGGACTATGGTATACCGACAACGGACGCCTATGTCAGAATAGTGCTACGCTTCTGCTACCTATCCGTGTGACAGGCAGTCTGCTTGACGAGGAAGGGCAAGCACGCGAACGCAACTATATCTATCTGAGCGCCGACATGCTCGACCTCGACGAGATGGGCGTAATGTCGGTGAGCGAACAAATAGACGACAAACTGGTTATCATCGGCGACTTCAAGAGTGATGTTCATTCCACATTCCTTGGTCCACAGCCAGGCTCCAGCATTCTGTTCAATGGCTACATTGCCCTGACTCAAGGCGCCCATCTTGTCAACTGGACCTACATGGCAATCCTGTTTGTCATCTACATTATCATTGGTCTATTCTATCTCTCGGGACACTCATTCTCATCAATGGTCATGAATCCCTGGCTCAGCATCGTGCTATCGTTTGCCAGTACAGCCACAGTGTTCCTGATTATCGCTTTGGTAGCCAGCTGGTTCGACTTAGCATTCAACATGTGGGTTCCTACCACTGTCTACTCTCTCTACGACACATTTATGCAGAAGTATAACATCTATAAAAACAAGAAGAAATGAAAAGATTACTCTTACTCACATGTCTGGCCTCGTGGCTCAGCTACGCCAGCGCCGACAACTACAAGGTGCTCTTCATCAACGATGCTTCACTCACCTATAATAACGGCAAGAAAGTGAAAGTGGGCGACACCTTCAGTGATGTGAACGCCATTAAGTGGGCAAAGGACAAACAGGCCGTGAAGGTTTTCAACCTCACAACCAAGAAACAGATGCTCATGCTGGGCAAACAGTACATACGCAAAACAGGTATGGAGGCACTCATCAGTAGTAAGCGGCTGTCGACTAACGACTTTATGGATACCAGCGATGCACCTAAGACTATCTATGAGAAGTTGGGTAGCGTTTTTGAAAGCCAATACGACCTGCTCGATTCTATCGAGTTACCTGCCGAGGTAGAACTGAATGAAAAGTGCTATTTCCAGGCTACCTATAAGTATGGCGACACCATGCTCACCAAGAAGCTGAAAAGCAAGAATGGCAACACGGTGATTCTCGACAAATCGATTTTTGAAGTCGATGGTCGCATGCTGGGACCTCGCGATGTCACCCTATCTATTGAATACGTAAACACCGACTCGGGCCTGCCCATCTTTGTAAAGGACGGCATCGAAGTTACATACATCCCTGACGTCATCGAATAAAGCGTGCGAGAAATGAAATAAATGTGCTGCACGCGATATTGCCTGTAGCACATTTTACATTTTATCTTAGAAATTTGAGACTTCCAATTTTTATTCTTATCTTTGCACCCGAAACGAGAGAGAGAAAGGAATGACCATTCACATGACGAATAGCAAACTAACTACCCATCGGCTGATACTACTATTAGCTATCAGCGTCTCTACTTTGGTTGCCCATGCAGCCAAAGATCAGAAATACACATTCAAGCAGCCCATAACCATAGGCCTTGATGCCAACTATGCCCCCCTACAATCAGTGGGGCGTGATGGGAAACCACGTGGCTACGATGTTGACTTTACCCACGAACTGATGAGTCGTCTCGGGTTAAAGTTCTATTACGTGCCCGCATTGTGGGGAAAGGTTGCGTCCGACGTACTGAACGGTGAGACAGATCTGGCCATGATGGTCTATTCGCCTTATCGCAAAGACAGCATCCACTACTCCCACCCCATCTTCCGTCTGTATTATCAGGTGGTATATCGTAAGTCAGATTACAAAAAATTTGACTTCCGTAACCTGAAAGGCAAGACTCTTGCCTTTCTCAATTCACGTCCCATTACAGAGTTGATTAAACGTGAAGGCGGCAAAAGCGTGCGTGTCTACGACTTAAACGAGGCTTTTCAGAATCTGGCCATCGGCAAATACGATGCCATCATCTGCTATAGTTACCAAGCCAAGTACTTTATTCAGCATTACCACCTGAACCAACTACAGGCCGAAGAAATCTCCATGCAGCCACGCGAATACTGCTATGTAAGCCACAATAAAGAACTGATTGACGCCATCGATCAGGAGCTGGACAGAATGGAGGCCGCAGGCATTATCGACAGCATCTATGGCGACAACTTCAAACATAGCGTAGAAACACGTGTTCCCCAGTGGATGTGGTATCTGCTGTTTGCTGTAGGAACTCTGTTCCTAATTCTCTACACAGGTATGATGTATCGTTCTCGCCGCAAATTAAAGTTGACCAATGCGATGCTCGAAACCAACTATAAGATTTTGGAAATGAGCCATGAGGAACTGCTTGAAACTAACCACCAACTGATTGCAGCCAGTGAGAAAGCCGAGGAATCAGCCAAGATGAAACAAAACTTCATCAAGCAGATATCTCACGAGATACGTACACCTCTGAACATTCTGAGCGGCTTCACTCAAGTTATCACCACACCCGACATGGACCTGAGCAACGAAGAAAAAAAACAAATAGGTCATAATATCATTGAAAACACCAATCGTATCACCCGTTTGGTTAACCGTATGCTGGAACTGAGCGAGGCTGGAAGCCGCAGTGTGATAGAGCGCAACGACGAGACAACAGCGGCAGACATAGCCCGAAGCGCTGTCAGCACCAGTTGCATAAGCGACGCTCAAGGTCTATCATTCAATATGAACATAACACCCAAGGCCGAGACCATCAGAATCAAGACTAATATAGAATCGGCAGTTAGTGCACTAAGCTGTCTGCTGGATAACGCACAAAAATACACCACAAAATCGTCAGAAAGACGAGCATCGCTCAATGTCAGAGTGACACCCGAAAATATAGAGTTCGCCGTTGAAGATACCGGAATAGGCGTACCTGCCGAAGAGGCCGAACATATTTTTGAGGAGTTTGTACAGCTTGACGACTATTATGACGGTACAGGTATCGGACTCAGCGTGGCGCGCAGTCTGGCGCGCCGCATGGGGGGCGATGTGGTACTCGACACCACATACTCACCCGGTGCCCGGTTCATTCTCACACTTCCGAGATAAGAAAAGTGCTGCTGATATAAAACCAACAGCACTTATTGCTTTTGAAGAATCTTGGTACCCAGACCCGATACACAACCCTGCAAAAATCTGAAAAAATGAGAAACAAAAAGTATTGATTTTCAGCGTTTTACATTTTCAATGTTTTCACTTAGTTTCTCCAAGGTGTACTATTTTAGATTATTTAGTACACCTTATAGTACACCTTTTGAAAATATTTTTTAACTTTGCACCAGAAAAAGAAACCAAAAGATAAAAAGTTAGTTATGGCAAAGTTAGAAAACAAGACCAAAGACAACCCAAGGTTAGAGCAAAGGTTGTTATCAGACGGACAAATAAGCCTCTATCTGGAGTATTACTTAGGTAGAGAAAGCGAGCCTGTATTGGATGAGTTTGGCGATCCTGTATTGTATGAGAGTGGCAGGATGGCAGGCACGCCCAAATTTAAGGTTAAGCATATCAGAAGAAAAGAAAACCTAAATTTATATTTGGTTGCAAAGCCCAAAAGCCCGATAGACAGAAACCACAACAAAGAAACCCTATTATTAGCAAAGAAGATAAGACAGGAGAAAGAACAAGAGCTTCTGGAACAAGAAAACGGCTATAGGTTACAGAAGAAAGTCAAGATCAACTTTTTGGAGTATTTCCAAGAGTATCTGGATGCATACACCAAGAAAGATGTTAGAATGATACAGATGGCCTTACAGCGTTTTAAGGACTTTCTAAGAGATACACCAGAGTACACCCGATACCAAGCAGAGATAAGACCAGAACAGATAAATAGTGAAATGGTTGAGGCTTTCACAGAGTATCTGCAGAGTAGGAGTAGTGGAGAGGGGGCTAAAAGCATTTATCAGCGTTTTAAGAAAGTGTTTAAGAGTTGTGCAACAAAGTGCAATATAAACTACCAAAGGCCTTTTGTTGATAGCGAGGGGAAAACCATATCAATAATGGTGGATGAGGGCGTTTTGGTTAAGGACTTTCTAAGCCCAGAAGAAGAAAAGCAGCTGATGGAAACCCACTATACAGGGGAAAACAAAGAGATCAGAAACGCTTTTATCTTTTGCCTGTACACAGGTATGCGCTTTTGTGATATTAAAGAGTTGACCTTTGGAAACTTTGACTTTGCCAACAGAGTGCTAATTTATGAACAGAACAAGACCAAAGGACACAGCAAACACAGCAGCGTTTCTTTACCCCTTACAGATGGCCTGTTGGCTTTGATTGCTGACAAGATGGAGGCGGCAGAGAAAAACGCCTTAGTGTTTGATCTACCAAGCCATACAATGTGCCTTAAAGCCCTAAGGCGATGGACTAAGAGAGCGGGGATTGATAAACATATAACGTGGCATTGTGCAAGGCACTCTTTTGGTACTAATATGGCAGCTACAGCAGCCCAGAAAGGCTTTAGTGTGAGAGTTGTACAAGAAATGATGGGACACAGCAACCTAAGATATACAGAACGCTATACAAGGGTTGTAGATGAACAGAAAAAGCAGGCGATGGCAGAACTTAGCAAACTGATGGAGGGTTAAGGTATGGAGAAAAAGCAACAAGTTAGCTACCCTGCAGATCTGGATCTAAGCAAATATGAGGTTAGATTTTGGGTTGATGGTGATTGTATGGATGCACCAGAGGCACCAATAAGGCTAAAAGATGGGCAAAAGCTAAAAGTACACGACTTAGAGTGTGATGATGGCGTTTTCCATATCTACAGGCATATCGAGGAAATGAGAGGAAAGGTGTGTGCAATTATATCAAAGCAAAATGGAAAGCGGTATTGTGTGGTAAAAGAGGTTGTAGGGCTTGATGAGTTAACAGGCTGTTTGAGGTTGGCTTTTTATAACCCCAAGAAAACCGATGTTTACTTAAAAATGGATGCAATAGAGAGAGTGTATATTGTGGATGGAGTAGCAGAATAGGGAACGATGAAAGAGTTTATAAAAGAGTTAGAACTATTGCCACAAGATCGACAAAAGGCAATTAGAGAGGGGTTACAAAGCCAGATTGTAGCCCAAGCGGTATTTGTGAGAGATGAGCAGCCCACAAAGTTTTTGGCTTATATCGATGAAGAAATAGCAAAGGCCGATGCAAGTATGCTTAAGATGGTACAAGAAAGCAGCCAAGAGGGTGCAGAGTTGGGTGCTATATCTGAAATATATATATGGAATAAGGAAAGGAAAAAGGCACTAATAAAATTGAGGGATGGAAAGCGAACAGAGCCAGAACAAACAGCCCCAGAGCCTCAACAAACAAAACCAGAGGTATTAAACAATGATAAGGCAAAAGAGTTGTTTAAAAGGGCAATAAGCAAGGGGCTTATTAGCACAGATGGGGACAAATACAAATGGAACGATACAGCAAGCCTGTATGGCTATTTTGTGGATAAAACAAGCGATTTCCTCAATATAAGACCAAGTAATAATAGAGTGCCTTGGATAAAGTATAAGGAAATAATTTCAAATCACTCTGAATTACTTGCTACAGCAAAGCAAGCAGTAAACGACTACAAAAACAAGGAACTAAACCCGCCAGAGGGCGATGACAAAGTAAATGATATTTGCAGATAATTTGCACCCTTACATTTCCTAATGTCGGTATAATGTAAGGGTGTTTTGTTTCCTTTTACCTCTATCTTTGCAGCAGATTTACGACCCGATGGGATGGAGTACAAGCCCCAGATGGTTGAGATCTATGGCAAAGATAGGGGTGGACTTGTACACACCTCTGGAAAGCCTCAACCTCAATATAAAAGAGTTATGACAGAGGAATTGAAAGAGGTGGCCGACCTCATAACGGCAAACACAATTTTTTGCACTAAAGAGGTGCTAACAAGTGATGAGGCTGCAAGATATTTGGGCGTTTCAAAATCTTGTTTGTATAAGTGGACTATGGGCAGACAGATCCCCCACTTTAAAAGCCCTACAGGGAAAATGTGCTTTTTCAATAGAAAAGAAATAGAGGCGTGGATGCAGAGCCAGAGGGTTGCAACCAATGACGAATTGGAACAGCAAGCCCAAACAATAACAAGGAAAGGAGGCAAGAAATGAACACCCCAAACATACGCTATTATGCCAAATTAGTGAACACAACCCAGAATGGCAAGAAAACGCCCAAATTCACGATCATAAAGCAGGCAGGCTATTATCCCCCAATGGATCAATTAAAAGGGCGTGATGGGCAAATTTCAATGTATTTAATGGAGAAACTGAAAGAGGGTGAAAATGTACCATCGATGAGGCTGCAGGCTATTAAAAGCCTAAACTTTACAGGACTTAAAGAGTACTTTGTGGATGGCAAATTAAGCGGGGTTGCATACGGCTACCCTCTGGATAAGCCCACCTACAGCAAAGACAATAGGCAAAACCCTTTCTTTGAATACAAAGAAGATGGCTTTTTATTCTTGATACACCAAAACGAGCAAGCCCCAGAGAGCCAAACACCCAATAGTATAGAGTTGGTTGTATTGGAGGGTGCAAAGGTACTGATAAGCGCCTATTGTAAACAGCTGTTGATGGGTGGTTTTAAAGAGGCTTTGGAGGCTTTGAGAAAGCAGGCACAAAAAGCGTTATAATGTGTATGATGTACCCAAAATTTGGTAACAAAGAAATATATGGAGGCTGGCTATGATAAAGTAAAACTCTGGATAGATCGGACTATAGTAGGGGGACAGTACCCCACTATAGCCAACTATCTGGATAGTGCCAAACTGCAAACAGATATTCAAACAGGCGAGGTAAAAACCTTTGGTTGTATTGAGGGGCTGAAAGTATCTATTTCTGCAGGCGGTTTGTCTGTTATCGGTAGTTTGCCAAAGTTTCTGTTTGGTAGCAACGTTTACCCCTTAAATAAACGTACTGCAGCCCAAGCGCTTGAAAAGTTGGCCGATGCATTACACATACAGGTAAGTGAGGCTGATGTAACAGGCATTGAGTTTGGCGCCAACTACCTTATGAAACACCCTGTAGCGGAATACCTTTCAAAATTAGGGACTATGCCAAGATTTGACAGGCTGCAAGTATCAACAAACTCTATACGCTATGGAGGTAAAGGCAAGCAGCAACCCAAAGTGTTTGCTTTCTATGACAAAATAGCAGATGCAGCAACAAAGAGGATGGAATACCCAGAGGATCTTGAAAACCTATTGAGATATGAAACAAGACTAAATGGGCGTTTGCCTTATCAGTTATCAGTCCCAGAGGTTAAAGCCTCAACGCTGACAGAGCCAGACTTTTACAGAAAGATGGTTAAGTACTACCAAGATAGTTATTTTTCAATATCCAAGTTAAACCAAATAAAAACAGATGTTATGAGCGAGATTAAAAGCCCCAAAGATGCATTTGATGTATTAGTAGCAAGATTGATAAGCCAAACAGATCCAAGCCAGATAGAGGGCTTTTTGGATGAGTTGAAACAAGCGGGTGTGTTTGCCGACAGAAAGAACTACAGCCGATTAAAAGCAAAAATCCAAGAGGTAGCCCACAAAGCCAATATTACTATTTCAGATGATCTAATAAAAGAGTTAGATGATGAGATAAAAAATAGTGGTGCTTATGTATGAGTGTGCAATATCAAAAACAGCCTTTTGTCTTATAGTAAGGTGTAGTTTGTTACCAAAATTTGGTATCATTTAAAAAAAGTGTGCATTTAAATTATTTAAAAATGAATATCCAAGAGAATACCCAAGTAACAGCAGATAGTGAGTTAATAGAGTTTTGCCAATGGTACAAAAAGCACTTTGGTAAATCAGAAAGTTATGAGAGTGCAATGATAACTTGTTTGTGTGGGCGCTTTCATACATACCCTAAGGAGGCCAAGAAACTGATGGATCGGTTAAAGAGCCTTGATTTGTTGAGCCAGAAAAGAAATATAGTTTATCTAAAGTAGATTAAAGTAGATATGAGTAGAGCAAAAGGAACGCCCAAGACAGGCGGCAGGCAGGCGGGAACGCCTAACAAGGTATCTGGATCATTGAAAGAGTTTATTGCAGACCTGTTAAACGAAGACAGAGAGCAGATGAAAGAGGACTTAAAAGCGATGAGGCCAAAAGAAAGGGTTGCAGCGTATCTTAGTATGATGCAGTATGTAATACCAAAGCAACAGGCGGTTAGTGCTGATGTGGATTTAGGAGGTATCTGTAAGGATCTTGTTATAACACACGTATCAAGAAACCCAAAAGATGATATATTTCCAAGTAGTGAGAGCGAGGTGGATTTGTAACGAGATCCAAGAGGGTGCAATATTGAGGAATTAAAAATAATAGCCAGAGTTGAGCGGAGAAACAATATTTTTATTAAATTTGCACACGATAAGTTGTAACTAACTTATCTTTTGGTTTGGGGTGTGGCTGCAGGGATGCACTTACACCCTTTTTTTTGTTGAGGCTAACCCCTTAAAAGTACACTTTAAAAACACTTAGTACACTTTTAGTACACCTTGAAAGCAATTTTTAGAAAATAAAAAACGCTGCAAGTTATTGACCTACAGCGCTTTGCTTTAAGAGATACTTTTATCTCTTGGTACCCAGACCCGGGATCGAACCGGGATGGATTGCTCCACTGGTGTTTGAGACCAGCGCGTCTACCGATTCCGCCATCTGGGCTTGACATTTCAAGTCATTAATCTCCTAAAGCGGGTGCAAAGATACGACTTTTATTTGAATTACCAAAAGAAAATGAAAAAAAACTCTGTTTTTCTTGTTTACATCATATATTTTTCGTATCTTTGCTGATAGAATTATGCTAAAATCCTAATGAATGGAAATAACTGATCAGAAAAATTACTGCGTGATTCTCGCCGGGGGTCGCGGTCAACGATTGTGGCCCGTCAGCAGAGAACAGCGCCCCAAACAGTTTCTCGACCTGTTTGGCACTGGTCGCACCCTGTTACAATCGACGTGGGACCGTTTTGAGAAGCTACTCCCCAAAGAGAATATTCTTGTTTGTACATGCGCTGAATATCAAGATTTGGTAAAACAGCAGCTACCAAAGTTGAGCGACCATAACCTCATCGTAGAACCCATACACCGCAATACGGCGCCCAGTGTAGCATGGGCATCCATGCGTATACATCATCAGGACCCTAACGCCAACATCATCGTTTCGCCTAGTGACCAGTTGGTACTCAACGAGTCTTCGTTTGCCAACAGTATTAATGTAGGCATCGGTTATGTATCGGAGAATCATGTACTACTGGCTATGGGCGTAAAACCCACACGCCCAGAACCAGGCTATGGCTACATCCAGTTAGGCGATCTGAGTTGTAAGCCCGATGTGTACAAAGTAAAATCGTTTACCGAGAAACCCGAACGTGATTTCGCACGCATGTTTATGGAAAGCGGCGAATTCTACTGGAACACCGGTATCTTCATTTCAAGTGCCTTCCATCTACTGGACACCTTCGAGAAAGTTTTTCCACCAGTGTTACGCGAACTGCGTTATGAAGTACAGGAATACACTTATGAAACCGAGATGAAGTATGTAGCCGAGAACTATCCTCGTTACCCCAACCTATCTCTCGACTACGCAATATTAGAGCAAAGTGAGAACAACGTATTCGTCATGAAATGCGACTTCGGATGGGCCGATTTAGGTACCTGGCACGCTATCTATGAAGTGATGCACAAAGTAAGCGACGATAACGTAGTTATGGATTCAGAGGTGATATTGGAAGATTGCAAAAACAACATTATCAAACTCCCAAAAGGAAAAATAGGCGTTTTTAATGGTTTAGAAGGATACATTGTAGCCGAAGAAGATGGAGTCCTGCTTATCTGCAAGAAAAGTGACAACTCTTCGATGGTAAAGAAATATGTCAATGAAGTAAGGATTAAATACGGCGATGAGTTTGTGTGATCACACAAACTCACCACGTATTTTTTCAGCAATAGCCTTGAATTGCTCTTCAGTAAGCTTCAATTTTTCACGACGAAA
This sequence comes from Prevotella sp. P6B4, assembly GCF_000619985.1. Taxonomy (NCBI): domain Bacteria; kingdom Pseudomonadati; phylum Bacteroidota; class Bacteroidia; order Bacteroidales; family Prevotellaceae; genus Prevotella; species Prevotella sp. P6B4. Next base: position 79,741 of record NZ_JHVE01000002.1, on the reverse strand, counting down.
ATCAACATCAGCCTCACTCTGCATAGGGATGAGGTGGATGTGTGCATGAGGGACTTCAAGTCCGAGCACCACTTGAGCAACTTTCTTACAAGGGAAAGCCTTCTTGATAGCCTGTGCCACACGTTTAGCAAACACCTGATAACGAGCCAACTCGTCGTCAGCCATATCGTAGATATAATCGACCTCACGTCGGGGAATCACCAGAGTGTGACCCTCAACCAGCGGATTAATGTCGAGAAATGCGTAGAACTCTTCGTTCTCAGCACATTTGTAGCTGGGAATCTCACCAGCAGCAATCTTGCTAAAGATATCCATAACTATTCACTATTCGTTATTCACTGTTCACTTAACCAACTTAACCAACACTAATCTTGTCGATACGCAGCTTTATGGTACCACGTGGAATCTTCACTTCAACCTCGTCGCCTACCTTATGGTTCAACAAACCCTGAGCAATAGGAGTCTGAATAGATATTTTACCCTCACGCAAGTTTGCCTCACTCTCGCTCACGATAGTATAGGTCATCTTGGCCTTGTTGGTCATATTAGTCATCTCTACTTTCGAGAGAATCTGCACAGAGTCGGTACTCAGTCGACTGGTATCTACCACCTTGGCATCGGCGATAGTCATCTTCAACTGATTGATTTTATCCTCGAGATGAGCCTGAGCTTCCTTGGCAGCATCATACTCTGAATTTTCACTCAAATCACCCTTCTCACGGGCCTCAGCAATAGCTGCCGAAGCCTTAGGGCGCTCAATTGCCTCTAAACGATGTAATTCGGCTATCAGTTTATCGTAGCCGTCTTGTGACATGTATGCCATAATATATACAATTTTACTATTTATAATTTTACCATTCTACTTGGACTCAACAAAAAAGAAAGAATCCCGACTCACACAGTGTCGGAATCCTCGGTTATATCATGTCTTATCCTTACTATATCGGTTGCAAAGATAAGTAATTAATTTGAATTAAACAAATTTTTTCGAGAAAAAAAGTAAAACTGCATAGATAACCACGGCGGAAATCCAACCACCGATCACATCGACTGCATAGTGCGCCTGGATATAGACGGTAGCAAAACACATCAACACATAGAACGGCAGAATGGTATAAATAAGTTTGCGGTTACGGGCATGCCAGGCCAACAGCAACAGGATGGTGGTCACGCCCACATGACTGCTGGGGAAAGCGGCCGTTGGACGCTCACCGGCAGCATGGGCACTGGCCACACACTGATAGAAAAAGCCGTCTTTCCAGCCAGGGATGGGCAACGCCTCACTATGCGTCGCGAAATAGTCACCTACGTTAGGGAAATGGCCTTGAGCGATCTCTCCCACGCCTGCTGCCAGATAGTAGTACTGCGGTCCGGTGACAGGCAGGAACACGAAGATGACGTAGTAGAGCATGAACGCTGCCAGAATGATGAACGCCACACGGGTAAACTCCTGATAGCGGTACAGAAAATAATAGAATGTCACCAAGGCTATCAATGGGTAATACGACGCATAGCCCAGATGCATCAATTCACTGAAGACGCCATTCGACACCTTCTGCGAGAAGAGCAATGCCGGCTGACAATGGAAAAGCTGTTGTTCCATACCTGCAAACACATGGTCGAGATTATGGAACATGCGGTTGATCTCGTAGGTATCGGGATACCACCACGACAGCAGCGCCAGTTGCAGACAGACGCGGAACAGCATGGTGAGACGACAGGGCACCAGTCTGTACACCCCCCAGAGGGCCAGTGTAGAGGCCACCACACGACCACGTCCCCAGAGCATCGACTCCGGATTCTCCAACTTGGTATAGGTGAGCAGCATCACCAGCAGTGTGAGTGCCAGATAGGCCATCACTGCCCATTCAAATGCCAGGAGTCCTTTACGGGGTTTCCGTTCTATCTCGAAAAGTTTCTTTACAACCATTTGTTATCCTGATACCATTTAATCGTTTCCTTCACGCCACGCGACAAATCGTACTCGGGCTTGTAGCCTAATTCATCAATAGCAGGCTGAATGTCGCACCGCCAATTGCGCTGTCGTAATATATTATACTTATCGTTATTTAGTGCCGTTACCTTACCCGTCATTCGGCCTACATATTCACCGAAGAAAGTCACTACTCGGAGCACCCAGATGGGCGCTTTGATACGAATCCACCATGGACGTCCTAACGCTTCGTGAATCAAATTGCTAAAAGTCTCGCTCTGATACACATTGCCGTCGCTTAAGAAATACTTACGACCGTTCTGTCCTTTTTCCAGCGCCAGAAAAATGGCCTGAACCACATCCTTCACATACACAAAAGTTATGTCCTGACGCTTATAACCCACCGCAAAATCAGAGTGTTGCTTGATACTCTTGGCCATGATGAAGTAATCCTTCTCGCGAGGACCGTATACACCAGTGGGACGCACTATTATATAAGGTACGCGCGAGCCCAGTTGTTCCAGATACTGCTCGGCAGCCAGTTTACTGCGACCATAGGCTGTATTGGGTTGAGGTGTATCAGTCTCACGGATTTCCTCGTAAGGCTGCTGTTCCTTGATGGCACCGAAAATACTCAGACTACTCACAAACACAAATCGTTTCAGCGGCATACCCACTTCAAGAAGTGATTCGACCAGGTTCTTGGTTCCCTCGGTATTGATACGTAAAAAATCCTGCTTATGCAGACACTTGGTAACCCCTGCCGCATGAACCACGTAATCGAAATTCGTATCCCGTAGCTGCTCCACGAGTTGGGCTTTCGACGAGAGATTGAGTTCAATGAAATGAATCCGCTCATCCTGCAGATAGGCCTTCGAGCTGCTACGACGCACTGCAGCCCAGGTTTCGAACCCACGCCTAACAGCCTCTTCGACTATAAACGAGCCAATAAAACCACTCGCACCCGTGATCAGTATCTTCATATTTTCAGAAATTTGCGTGCAAAGTTACAATTTTTTTTGTAATCCGTATAATCCGTGCCTTTTTTTTCTTATCTTTGCAGTCGAAAGAAACTAATAATAACAAGCTATGGGTAAAAAGAAAGGTGGAAAACGACTGGGTAAGAAGCAGGTGAGCGAGCTATTACAGAACCTGTTCCAGCATAATCCAAACGAAACATTTTCATTCAAACAAATATTCAAGGTATTGAAATTCGATACCCATCCACTCAAAATGCTTGCCATCGACGTGATGGAAGAAATGGCATGGGATGACTTCCTACTTAAGGTAAGCGACAACTCCTACAGGCTGAACCTAAAGACACAGGTACAGGAGGGTGTATTCCACCGCAAAGCTAATGGTCGCAACTCGTTTGTTCCCGAAGATGGCGGTACACCAGTATTCGTAGCAGAGCGCAACTCTATGTCGGCCATGGACGGCGATCGTGTCAAGGTTTCACTGATGGCTCGTCGCGACAAGCACATCAAGGAGGCGATGGTCATTGAAATTGTAAAACGCGCCCATGATACCATCGTAGGAAAACTGCGCGTTGAGAAAGATATAGCCTTCCTTGTCACGCCCGACTCAACATTCGTTCACGATATCATTATCCCTAAACGCAAGCTGAAAGGTGGCAAGACCGACGATAAAGCAGTGGTCAAAGTTATCCAATGGCCTGATCAGGACCACAAGAACATCATCGGTTCGGTTGTCGACATTTTAGGAAAGACAGGCGAGAACAACGCTGAGATGCACGCCATCTTAGCGCAGTACAACCTCCCCTACAAATACCCGAAGAACGTAGAGGAAGCTGCCGAAAAGATTGAAGCCACTATCACCCCTGAAGAAATCGCACGCCGCGAAGATTTCCGCAACGTATTCACCTGCACCATCGACCCGAAGGATGCTAAAGATTTCGACGATGCCCTGAGTATCAGGAATACCGACAAAGGTCTTTGGGAAGTCGGTGTCCATATTGCCGATGTATCACATTATGTGAAGGAAGGTTCCACCATCGATAAGGAGGCTTATGCTCGTGCCACCAGTATTTATCTGGTTGACCGTACCATTCCGATGCTACCCGAGCGTTTATGTAACTTTATCTGCTCGCTACGACCTGACGAAGAGAAGCTATGTTACAGCGTCATCTTCAAATTAGACGACGAAGCCAACATCAAGGACTGGCACCTGGCTCATACCGTCATTAAGAGTGACCGTCGATATGCCTACGAAGAAGTGCAGCAGATTATCGAAGAAGGAAAAGGCGAGAACGCAGAAATGTTGCTCAAACTCGATGCGCTGGCCAAGAAACTCCGCGAAGCTCGATTTAAGAACGGTAGTGTAAAATTTGACCGTGAGGAGCTGCACTTCGACATCGATGAAACGGGCAAGCCCATCCGCGCATACTTCAAGGTATCAAAGGATGCCAACAAATTGATTGAAGAATTCATGTTGCTGGCCAACAAAACCGTTGCCGAGTCTATCGGACGTGTAAAGAAGGGCATCAAAGCCAAGACGCTCCCCTACCGCATTCACGACCAGCCCGATCCACAGAAGCTTGAGAACTTGCGTGAGTTCGTAGCAAAATTCGGATACAAGGTAAAAACCGCTGGCACCAAAGGCGCCATTACCAAATCATTAAACGCGCTGATGACACAAGCCGAAGGCACCCGCGAGCAGAATGCCATAGAAACGGTAGCACTACGCGCCATGATGAAGGCGAAATACAGTGTACATAATATCGGACACTATGGATTGGCGTTCGACTACTACACACACTTCACTTCCCCCATCCGTCGTTATCCCGACATGATGGTGCATCGTCTGCTCACTAAGTATCAGGATGGTGCCCGCTCGGCCAATAAAGACAAATACGAGGAGTTTTGTGAGCACTGTAGCGACATGGAGCAGATCAGTCAGAATGCCGAGCGCGACTCTATTAAATATAAGATGGTAGAGTTTATGGCCGACAAGATTGGCAACACCTACGATGCCCATATCAGTGGCATCCAGTCGTATGGTATTTACGCCCAGATTGATGAGACCCACTGCGAAGGTATGATTCCCATCCGCGACCTTGGTAATGACTACTACGATTTCGATGAGAAAAACTACATGATTATCGGTAGGCGTCATCATACTAAATATCAGTTGGGTGATCCCATCCGCATCCAAGTAGCAAGAGCCAATTTGGAACGCAAACAGTTGGATTTCACCCTTGCCGACGATTAACGACATATCGCACAGGTCACCATGCAATCGTTTGCATCGAGAAACCATCAAATACACACCCGTTTGGAAACACCGAACGGGTTATTTTCGTACTTTTGCCAAAAATAACTAAAGACAATTGGTATGAAGATCAATTTCAACCTCGAGTACCAGACAACCTTCGGAGAGGAACTGGCACTGAACATCCTAACGGATGGCAAGACGGAACAGCACAAGATGACGACCCTTGACGGGTTGCACTGGATGTGCGAGATGAGTAAGGCGGTGAAAACCAGCGCCCACATCGACTATTATTATACGTTGATGCGTGGTGAGCAGGAACTGCGACATGAGTGGTTGGTGATTCCACACCGTTTGGAATTTGCTGCTGCACGAGGCGCCAAGTACACTGTCTACGACCACTGGCTTGATATTCCAGAGGACTCGTACATGTATTCTACCGCCTTCACAGAGTGTATCGCAGCCCGACAGCAAAAGCTCAGCGCGCAGACCACATACAGCAAGACTGTACGCTTGAAGGTACGAGCTCCACAATTGCGCAACAACGAGCGCCTGGCCCTCATTGGCGGCGGTGAAGCCTTAGGCTGCTGGGAGGCCAAGCGTGCCATCGATATGGTTGAGCACGAGAACAACGAGTGGGTCATCAGTCTGGATGCCGACAAACTGTCAAGCACATTCGAGTTTAAATTTGTTTCTCTTGGCCAAGAATTTGACAACGCTCCACTTTGGGAGAATGGCATGAACCGTACCATCGCCTTGCCACCAATGGAATCGGGCGAAGTTGTGGTCTACGAGCTCTCGCAGGCTTACTTCCCTGTCTATCCCTGGAAAGGTGCAGGAACTGTTATCCCCATCTTCTCACTGCGTTCTGAAGGCAGTTTCGGCGTAGGCGACTTCGGCGACCTGAAAATGATGATTGACTGGTGTGATAAAACCAAGCAACGTGTGCTGCAGGTATTACCCATCAACGACACCAACATCACCCATACTTGGCAGGACTCATATCCATATAATTCTATCAGCATCTACGCTTTGCATCCACAATATACCGATCTGCGACAGTTGCCACAGCTCAAGGACGAGAAGTTACGCAAAGAGTACGAGGTCCTTCAAAAGACTCTCAACGCCCTGCCACAAATAGATTATGAGCGCGTGAACAATGCCAAGATGGACTATCTGCGTGCCATCTATGTTCAGGAGGGAGCAAAAATCATGAAGACCGCAGCTTTCAAGCAGTTCTTCGAGCAGAATAAGGAATGGCTGGTACCATATGCTGCCTTCTGTTATTATCGTGATCTCTATGGCACAGCCACGTTCCAAGACTGGCCCGATCACCACACATTGCCCGAGAAAGAACGCGAGGCTATGAGCAAGTCGACCACAAAACTCTATAAAGAGGTGGCTTTCTGGTACTTCGTACAGTTCAATCTCGACCAGCAGATGCATGCAGCCCATGCATATGCCCGAGAGAAACGCGTCGTGCTGAAAGGCGATATCCCCATCGGCATCAGCCGCGATGGTGTAGAGGCATGGGTAGAACCCAAATATTTCAACTTGAACGGACAGGCTGGTGCCCCACCTGATGCCTTCTCGGCCAACGGTCAGAACTGGGGATTCCCCACCTACAACTGGGATACCATGCTCGAAGATGGCTGCTCATGGTGGGTTCGCCGATTCCGTAAGATGTCAGAGTACTTCGATGCCTACCGTATCGACCACGTCTTAGGATTCTTCCGTATCTGGGAGATTCCTATCGACGCCGTTCACGGACTATTAGGGCAATTCTCACCTTCACTCGGCATGACCCGCGAGGAGATTGAGGCCTATGGACTGCATTTCCAAGAAGAGCTATTCACCAAGCCATTCATTGCCGACTGGACGCTGGCACGTATATTCGGCGAACAGGCACAATATGTAAAGGAGACATTCCTGAATCACGCCCACGACGACATCTGGCAGATGAAGCCCGCATTCGATACCCAGCGCAAGGTTGAAGCCTGGTACAAAGAGCATGCTGTCGAAGGAAGTGATATAACCGCATTAGCCAACATGCGCGACGGTCTCTACGCACTTATCAGTGATGTACTCTTTGTGCGTGACCGCAAAAACGACGATAAGTTCCACCCAAGAATCGGTGTACAGAACGACTTCATCTATGAGGCTTTATGGGACAACGACAAAGCCGTGTTCAATCGTTTGTACAACGACTACTTCTATCGTCGCAACAACCAGTTCTGGTACACCGAAGCGATGAAGAAACTGCCTCGTCTGACGCAGGCCACCCGTATGCTGGTTTGTGCCGAAGATCTTGGCATGGTACCCGACTGTGTTCCTTGGGTGATGAACGAGCTGCGCATATTGAGTCTGGAAATCCAGTCGATGCCAAAAGATCCTACAACCCGTTTCGGCAAGTTGAAGCACAACCCATACCGTTCTGTCGACACCATATCAACACACGATATGTCGACCCTGCGCCAATGGTGGGATGAAGATGAAGAACAGACACAGAGTTATTACAACTCGATGCTCCATCGTGGTGGTGCCGCACCTCATCCACTGCCAGGCTGGTTGGCTAAGGATATTGTGAGCCGCCATCTCACCTCACCCTCAATGCTCTGTCTGCTCTCATTACAGGATTGGCTGAGTATTGATGAGAATCTGCGACTCCCCGACCAGAACGCTGAGCGCATCAACATCCCAGCCAACCCACGTCACTACTGGCGTTACCGCATGCATCTGAGCATAGAGCAGTTGCTGCAGGCCGATCGTTTCAACGAAGAAATCAGCACATTAATTATTCAAAGCGGAAGAAAATAATAAAATGAAAAAGTTACTCTTATCTCTGGCTTTGCTGCCTATAATGGCCATTGCCGGCAACGTAAAATCGCCTAACGGCCATATCGAATTAAAGTTTTCGGTAGATAACACAGGACGTCCCGTCTACGAGATGACCTACAAAGGGCGCCCTGTCATCAAGCCTTCGCATCTCGGATTGGAATTGGCCAAGGACCATCACGCCTCAAAGTGGCCCAAAGAAACCGACTTGATGGACGGCTTTGCTATCGCCAAGGAGGAAACCTCAACATTCGACGAGACTTGGCAACCTGTCTGGGGTGAAACAAAAAATATCCGTAACCACTACAACGAACTCGCAGCTACGTTATCACAGCCTGCTACCAAACGTCAGATAGTGATTCGTTTCCGTGTGTACGATGATGGTATCGGATTCCGTTACGAGTTCCCTCAGCAACAAGAGCTCAACTATTTCCTCATTCAAGAAGAGCGCACAGAGTTTGCCATGGCCGGTGACCATACTGCCTGGTGGCTGCCTGGTGATTATGACACACAAGAGCAGGTGACTCAAGAGACCAAACTCTCGGGCATCCGTGCACGTTTCAGGAAGGCTGTCAACTGGCACAACTCATCGGTAGCCGTATTCTCTGAGACGGGTGTACAGACCTCCCTCCAAATGAAGAGCGACGACGGTCTCTATATCAACATCCACGAAGCAGCCTGTCAGGACTATGCCACTATGCATCTCGAACTGGTTGATGCTGAAACCAAACAACTCTCACAGGAATTGAAAGGTTTTTCAAATGCCTATACCCCCAACCCAGCGCCTTCACGTTTCCCACTGCCGAAGCCATTCACCTTCGTCAGTCATCTGACACCTGATGCCACCGGACTGAAGGGTGCCATGCAGACACCTTGTGAGACACCCTGGCGCACGGTGATGGTATCCGACGATGCTCGCGACATGTTATCAAACAACCTGATTTTGAACTTGAATGAACCATGTAAGATAGAGGACACCTCATGGATTCACCCCACTAAATACTGTGGAGTATGGTGGGAGATGATTGTTGGCAAGAGCAGTTGGAACTACACTGACGATTTTCCCAGCATCAAACTCGACCAGATCGACTGGACGAAAGTCAAGCCCAACGGTCGTCACGCAGCCAATAATGAGAAGGTTAAGCGTTATATCGACTTTGCCGCCAAAAACGGCCTCGATGAAGTTCTTGTAGAAGGATGGAACGTAGGTTGGGAAGACTGGGCTAACATGTGGAAACGCGATGTTTTCGATTTCGTAACTCCCTATCCCGACTTCGATATCAAGATGCTGAACGACTATGCCCACTCAAAAGGTGTCAAACTGCTAATGCACCACGAGACATCGAGTTCAACCCAGAACTACGAGCGACACATCAAAGAGGCCTTCGAACTCATGAACAAATACGGCTACGACGCTGTGAAGACAGGTTATGTTGGTGATATCATTCCACGAGGTGATCATCACTATTCACAGTCGATGAACAATCACTACCTCTACGTGATTAAGGAAGCTGCCAACCACCATATCATGGTGAACTCACACGAAGCTACCCGTCCTACCGGTCTCTGTCGTACATGGCCTAACCTCGTAGGAGGTGAGAGTGCCCGTGGTACCGAGTATGAAGCTTTCGGCGGTTCTAACCCCGACCACACCTGTATCCTGCCCTTCACCCGCTTGCAGGGTGGACCAATGGATTACACGCCAGGTATTTTTGTAACAAAGCTGAAAGAGTGGAGCAATAATGACTCATGGGCACGCATCACACTTGCAGGCTCATTAGCACTCTATCTGACAATGTACTCGCCACTCCAGATGGCAGCCGACTTGCCCGAAAATTATGAGAAGTACGATGATGCTTTCCAATTCATCCGTGATGTAGCTTGCGACTGGGACGAGAGTATCTATCTGGAAGCAGAACCAGCCGACTACATTACTGTAGCCCGTAAGGCCAAGGGAACCGACAACTGGTTCATTGGTGGCAAATGCGATGAGAACGGGCACAAGACCCAGATAAAACTTGATTTCCTGGATAAAGGTAAGAAGTACGACTGTACCATCTATGCCGATGCTAAGGATGCACACTACGAAAAGAATCCTCAGGCTTACACCATCACAAAGCGTGTCGTCAAGAAGGGCGATGTTCTAAAGGTGACCGAAGCCCCTGGAGGTGGATTTGCTGTATCACTGATGGCAAAATAAAAAACAAAACGCATGAAAAAGTTGATTTTCGCAGGATTGTTGTCTATGCTACTGTCTCAACAGGCAGTAGCACAGACTTTCAAGGAGGTTGACTACACTCCTAAAGAAACCAAGTTTCAGTTATTTGCCCCCAACAACGCCAAGCAGATTACCGTTCGCATCTATAAAGACGGACTGGGTGGTAAGGCTATCAAAACCGCCAAAATGCAGAAGACGGGCAACGAGTGTTGGACTGCGACCATCAAGGGCGACCTGATGGGTAAGTTCTATACCTTCGATATAGGCAAAGGCGAGTGCGCAGGTATTTTCGCCAAAGCTGTTGGCGTCAATGGTCTGCGCGGCGCCATCATCAATCTGGCGAAAACCAATCCTGAAGGATGGGACAAAGACCAGCATCCCGTGCTGAAATCCCCCGCCGACCTGGTTATCTACGAGATGCACCACCGCGATTTCTCAATCAACCGCAAGGATGCCAAATATCCTGGTAAGTTCATGGCATTGACTGAGCCATGGGCTATCAAACATCTCAAGAAATTAGGTATCAACGCCATCCACATCCTGCCCAGCTACGATTACGGTTCAGTTGATGAAACTCGCCTGAGCGACCATAAGTACAATTGGGGCTACGATCCAGTGAACTACAATGTACCCGAGGGCGGCTATGCTACAGATCCCTATCAACCAGAGGTTCGTATCAATGAGTTCAAGCAGATGGTACAGGCTCTGCACAAGGCAGGCATCCGTGTGATTCTCGACGTGGTCTACAACCACACCTACGACATCGAGCACTCCAACTTCCAGCGCACCTATCCCGACTATTTCTATCGCAAGACTAACGATGGTCAGTATAGCAATGGCAGCGGTTGCGGCAACGAAACCGCCTCTGACAAACCGATGATGCGCCAGTTTATGATAGAGAGTGTGAAATACTGGATCAACGAATATCATATCGACGGATTCCGTTTCGACCTGATGGGTGTCCACGACATCCAGACAATGAACGAGATTCGTAAGGCTGTAGATGCCATCGACCCCAGTCTGTTTATCTATGGTGAAGGATGGAGTGCAGGAAGTTGCGCCTATCCACAAGAGGAATTGGCCATGAAAGCCAACATCACAGAGATGCCCGGCATCGCTGCCTTCAGCGACGAGATACGCGATGCACTGCGCGGTCCGTTCAGCGACGATACTAAACCAGCATTCTTAGCTGGACTACCTGGTAACAAAGAGAGCATCAAATTCGGAATTACTGGTGCTATCTGCCATCCTCAGGTAGATATGACCAAAGTGAATTACAGTCAGAAGCCCTGGGCCATAGAACCTACACAGATGATCAGCTACGTCAGTTGCCACGATGATATGTGCTTAGTCGATCGCCTACGTTCCAGCATACCTGGCATCAGTACCGAGGAACTCATCAAGCTCGACTTGCTGGCTCAGACAACAGTATTCACCTCGCAGGGTGTTCCCTTTATGCTCTGTGGTGAAGAGTTGCTGCGTAATAAAAAAGGAGTACACAACAGTTTCGAATCACCCGACAGCATCAACCAGTTGCACTGGGAGAATCTCAAACGGTATCCACAAGTATTCAATTACTATAGGCAACTCATTCAGCTCCGCAAGCATCACCCAGCCTTCCGTTTAGGCAATGCCGACTTGGTACGCAAGCATCTGGAGTTTATCGACACCCCTGAGAGTACAGTGGCATTCCGTCTAAAGAACTATGCTGGGCGCGACGATTGGCGTAATATCATCGTGATACTTAATAGCAGTAAGGAGCCTGTAGAGATTACCATCCCTGACGGCAGATACACTGTCGTATGCTGCGATGGCAACATTAACGAGAACGGCCTCGGCACCATCACAGGCACCAAGACCATTGTCGATCCTCAGTCGGCTTTAATCCTTCACGATTAAAACCTACCGATAAACTATTTAAATTTTGCGTTCCTCTCGATAGTCCAACCCTGGCGCTTCGAGAGGTCGCATTTTTTTCCTTTAAACATCTTGGCACCCTGCTTGTCACCTTTCAACTGCCAGTCGAGCCATGCCAAAGCAACCACCGTAAACTCACCACCATGAGGCTGACGGTAAGTACCGCCATGACCTACGGGATAGTTAACAGCGCATGCAGGAACATGCTTGATGCGGTGGAAGTCGTCCATACCGTTTTCGTAGGCAATATCTTCCTTGCCGCCTAACATATACATGATAGGCGTGTGAATCTCCTGCAATTTCTCCTTCGGAGGCATGGGCATACCACCTACAGCCTGAGCCGCATTCTGCTGGTTAAACAGTCCACTGTTACAGATCATCAGTGCCTTGATACGTGGATCTGCGCAATTAAATAAGGTCTGCAAGCCACCACATGACATACCCGACACACAGATATTCTTCACGTCAATCTTCTGATAGAAGGGTGATTCCGGATCTGCATTCTGTGCAAAAGCCCAGTCAATAGACTCTATCTGTTGTTCCGATCTCGACATAGGTCCTTTATACCATTCGTCGGTCATCGGGATGATTCCTGTAGCCAGCACTAGATAGCCGTGCGAGGCAATTTCATTGAGGAAGTTCATGTGTTCGAATGGTGAATTGGCACAAGCACCGTTACCCCATACCAACACAGGCAACGGATGCTGGGCATCGAACTGCGACAGATCCTGCGGACAGAATACCGTGTGTTCCTCCAGTCCTGGCACTTCTTTCATGATAGCCTTATAAGCGCCTGTTCCACCTTCCTCGATGATACGCGACTGCAATCTGACATCCTGCAGGAAGCTGACCATCTTTTTGAGATTGGCCTCAGTGTACATAGCAGGTCCGCCATGATTGCCTTCTGGCACAAAGGTTGCCTCTGTCTTCACACCCGAAGCCTTCAACAACTCATAGAACTTCTTGCCCTGACAGCAAGGCACTACGTTATCCTTCTCACCATGGAAGATGATGACTGGTGGATCATAACTGTCGATATAGCTGGTAGCACTCAGACTGAGGTATTTATCCGGTTCCTTGTCCAATTTTGAATTGAGTAGTACATCCTCCGGGCTGTTCTCTCCCATCGTCATATGCTCGCCGCAATCCATGGCTGTCAGGTCGATTGGTCCCGACCAGTCGCAAGCAGCATTCACCTCACTGCTCTCGCCCAGGAATTTTCCTACCTTACCTTCCAGATCAATATCCACCGATCCCACTTTAGTATGCTTCACACCGCTGGTAGTAGCAGTTATAGATGCCAGATGACCTCCAGAAGAGAAGCCGCTGGTAGCGATAAACGAGGTGTCGAACTTGTATTTCTTAGCCTCGCCACGTACAAAACGGATGACGGCACGGACATCATGAATCTGAGCAGGCCACTTTGCATCCATACTTGAACGGTGATTCGGGCAAACCACAGCATAGCCTGCGTCTAACAGACTCTTCACAATCGTACCTAAATCGGCCATACCCTTACTGCTATTACTGAACCAGGCACTACCATAAATATGAACTACCACAGGATAAGCCGCTTTTTCCTGCTTAGGCAGATAGATGTCGCAGGTGTGATAAGCCTGATCATCACCTGCATAGTTCACATCTTTCCATTCCTGCGATGTTTCCAACTTCACCTGAGGCACCTGTAATCCCCCAAATCCGCCTGCCGGTTGCCCCATGGCCACAGCCGACAAACAGCACATACATACTGATAATAGTTGTTTCTTCATTTTATTAATGTTTTAGAATATATTCGGATATCATGTGTGTTAGTGTCTTTCCCTAACAGGAATTTATCGATAAAGGCAAGCACCTCGGGCCATTGGCATTCGGGCAGTTGACAATGTCCATGACCACCAACAACACTCCATCCCATACGGTCGACAATACCAAAACGCTCCCACACCTTCTTGGCAGCCTTCGCCGACACCAGCATCGCCTCATCAGCCAGCCACTTATAGTCAGGATTGCCCAATAGTAACAAGGCACGCGGACAAACTAGCGCACAGAGCTCATGCTGATCATAAGGCAGTTGATACACGCTATCACCATGAAAGTTCTCGCGCTGACTCTCCAAGAACCAATGGTAGTCGGTCTTGTCAATGTTCTCCACGCTGTCCTGCAGATGCGAGATACGCCAGGCTGCAGCACCACCTCCACCAGGTTCTTGTGCGATAGTCAATGCCACACGTTCATCGAAAGCACCACAGTAAAGAGCCATCTTTCCCGCATACGAGCAACCGGTCACACCGATACGCTTGGTATCAATCTTTGTCACCTCTGGTCCTAGCTGTTCCAAACCGTCAATCAAACGACTGAAGCCCCACGCCCACTCACTATAGGCACCGTTATCCTTCAGCTGTGGATAGAGGCGATCAAAATGATGTTCACCACGCTCATGATGTTTCCCCCACTGACCATAGTCGTTCACCTGCTTCTCGTGGAAGTTCATCGTAGCAATAGGACGGTCCACAAACAACTGACGAGGTAATGAAATCATACTCGAACCAATCATCAAGGCATAAGGTGCTTTTCCCGTCTTAGGATAATTAATCTCCGAACGCAGGGTGAGCGTTTCGCCATTCACTGTCACATCCACAATCAGCGTATCGCCGCTCATGCGGGCCTTCACACTTTCCTTTTTCACAGCAGGTTTCTCGCCTATACCATAATGCTGTATCAACGCAGCAATCTCACTACGTCTGCGAGACCAGTCGTTGAAGCCATTCACACCTTTCAACGGATCAGGTAGTTCCTTGATTACTGGTAACTGTTGAGCTTCGGGCATCGCAGGCTTTGCAAAGGCCGCACCGGTATGTTCAACCGGATAAGCCAAAGGAAGCTGGCTACCCGTCTGGGCCTGCGCCCAGAGGGTAGCACAGCACAATACAATAGTTGATAAAAGTTGTTTCATTTGGTTGGCAGTATTGGCTCTCCCATCTCAGATGCCTCGGCATCCTTTTCGTCGAGCTTAAACAGCATAAAGTTTGGTTTCTCAGCAGTGCAAGGTTCCCATACACCATCCTTCTCTCCATTAGGGTTACTGAACTTAGCGAAGTTGGTCCAGGCAGTCAGCATTTTCTCAGAGAGATCCCAGTCCCCCTGAGTCCAAGGACGCCAGCAGTGCTCCAGACTCTTGAAGACAAACCACAGGTCACTGGAATGAAAGGCTCCCTTCAGACGATTGGTAATCTCAGGGTGCTTACCATCGTCTGGCAGAGGACGTGCGAACTCATAGGCCCAAGCCTTCTTACCCTGGGCTTCACGAACCTTGCAGAACTCAGCAATGCCAGGCGCCATCGAGCCCATATCGTTCATCGTATAACCAATCATATAAGGCACGTCGGCAATCTCACCGGTACGAGCAGCCTCATCAAAGCTCTTGAGTGATACGTAACCATCCACAATAGGACGCTCCATCACATAGACATCACTCTTATTTACCATATTATATATAGTAGCCACACTATAGATGACCTCAGTCGATGCGGCACGCAATTTCTTCAGATCAGTGAGTCCAGCCCAGTCCATTACCTTCTTGGTCTCTGCCTCAGCCTCTTTCAGCGTGGGATTATAGGTAAAGAACTTAGCCATCGGAGTAGCAGGTTTAGCAGCTTCGCCATCTTTTGAAGGGATGTTCAGACCACCACCACTCATAATCACGGCTTTGTGGAACAAGCCGCGAGCCAACGGGCTCTCACAGAGCGTACGGACGCTACCAGCACCAGCACTCTGACCGAAGATGGTTACATTATCCGGATCGCCACCAAACTGGGCAATATTCTCTTTGATCCATTTCAACGACTGGATCTGGTCCAGGATGCCATAATTCCCCGACACCCCATGAGGGCTCTCAGCCGAGAGTTCACCATAAGGCATGAAACCAAAGATACCTAAACGGTAGTTGATGGTGACAAGCACCACATCCTTCAGGGCCCATGCCTTACCATCAAACTCTGGTTCTGTTCCCCAGCCTTCACGATAGCCACCACCGTGTATCCACAGGGCTACAGGCAGTTTCTTATCTGCTTTCCCTGGAGCCTTGGTAAACACATTCAGATACAGACAGTCCTCACTGTAGGGAGCCTCATCGCCGTAGCCCCACTCCGAGGTATAGAAACCAGGATAATGAACAGCCTGATAGCCTGGGTGTCCGAACTTATCACATGTTCTAACACCTTCCCAGGCCACAACGGGCTGTGGTTCTTTCCAACGCAGGTCACCAATAGGTGCTGCTGCATAAGGGATTCCCTTATAGGCATAATAGGTATCATGGTCAGGGCTATCAATCTTGACACCTTGAATCTGACCTCCCTCAACGGTTAAGATAGGAGATTCCTCCTGCTGAACTTGCTGGCACCCCATGAGGGCTACGAGTGCAACAAATAAAAATGATTTTTTCATAAATAGTTAGGTAATTGATTTTGTTATTGTTTATTTAGGAAGTTGAAATCCAGCACGGATAAACACAGGGATATAGGCCTTAGTCACTGTGGTGTTGACATACTGTCCGCCATCATAATGCTGACCTGTACGATAGTCGTACCAACCACCCTCATGCTTTGGCAGATAGGTACGCCAAGTAGTCACACCGGGTTCTGTCACAGGACTGATGAGCAGGGCTGGTCCGAACATATATTCATATTTCTGTTTGAGTGCCTCGGCATCATTAGTAAAGTCGAACACCAGCGGTCGCATCAAGGTACCGCCTCGCTCAGATACTTGTCGTGCACATTGCTTAATATAAGGCATGAGACGATAGCGTTCTTTCAGACAGGCTGCAATCACTTCTTGAGCCTCTGGTCCATAATTCCAGGGTTCGGTATTACTCATATAACCATGTACACGCATCAATGGCAGATAGACACTGGTCTCAATCCAGCGTAGCATCCGCTCGATATAGGCGCTGTCAGTGTACTGGTTTTGCGGACGGAAGAATCCACCAGCATCATAGGTCCACCAAGGAATGCCAGCAGCCTGCATACCCAAGCCAGCGGTAATCTGTCTTCGGAAAGTCTCCCAGTCATTACCTACATCACCACTCCACATGGCAGAGCCATAACGCTGGATGCCCGCGAAACCACAACGAGTCAGAATCATCGGTTCCTTGCCAGCCTGCTTCAATCCTTCGCTCACCGTTTTGTTAACCAAGAGCGGATAGACATTTCTCACCTGCTCACCCGTCCATTGACCTTTGTTCACACGACGTCCTGCCAGATCATCATTCTCTGGTTCGGTAGCATCCTGCCACCAGGCATCAATACCTAAAGGCAACAGACGCTCCTTGAAGTTCTTCCAATAGGCAGCTGCAGCTTCTGGACTAAAGAAGTCAATCCAGTCGGTACCGGGGATATAGTACCCGTCGGTCTCCATCTGCTTTCCCACTTCCGAGTGTTTGTCAATCTTCGACCAAACGCTGACCATCAGTTTCATCCCCATCTGATGCAGACTGTCGGTCAACGCTTTGGGGTCAGGATAGAACTCCTCATCAAACTGCATCGAGTTCCACCCGTATTTGCCCCAATACTGCCAGTCCTGTACCATCACGCTCACAGGCAACTGCTCCTGACGGAAACGGTTGGCAGTCTGCAGTATCTCATCCGATGAATGGAAGCGCTCCCTGCAGTGGATATATCCCAACGCCCAGTCCGGCATCTGCGGACACTCACCTGTCAGTTGGCGATAGGTAGCTATAATCTCATCGGGTGTACCTACAAACACGGTATAATCCACAGCATCGGCTACAGGTGAACGGAACACTGTTTCATCCTTCACCTGATGATAATAGAGCACAGGCTGATCATCCTTTGTCAGTTCGGCAGATAACTGATGACGCCCTTTCTTCAAGTGTACGATCTTCGAAGCTGTAGGCGGCAACCAGAGGTTCTGCATCTCTATAACAGGCTGTCCGTCAATCATCAGGTTATGGCGACGTGCCATCTTCTGACCAACATCCAACAACAAGGCGTAGTCGCCTGTCACGCTGATATCAATGGCAGCCTCGAAGATATGACGCTCTCTGACTTCACGCTTACCACCTTCTGTCGAGGTTACATCCACCACCTCCTTTTCTCCTGCACCAGCACGCTTTACCAGTTTGACGCTCTGATCGCTGGGATTAAACTCCGTTAGGCCGTAATTATTCCACAGAATGCCATAGCCCTTGTTCGAGATGAGCATAGGAATACTGATCTGCGTGTTCACCTGAGTGAGTCGACGTGAGAGGCCACGCACGTTGCTGTAGCCATCCTGGAACTGTCCAAGTCCGAACAGGCATTCATCCTTTGGCGAATGGATGGTAAGCGTAGCTACACCTGACTGCCACTGATGATTAGTGGCACGGAACACGGTCTTTCCTGCCTGATTCTGGATGGTCACCTCGTGTCCTCTCACCTTAACCTTCACATCAGCCTGCTTCAACTGGTCATGTTTCACATAGATCCAATCAGGCAGCTGACTCTTACTACCACATTGCACACGTACAGCATTTGGGGCAACATACCGCACCTCTATCTGCTGTGCTACCACCGTCATGCCGATAGTCAGCATCACGATGGTAGAGAAAAACTTTTTATTAACTATTCGCATTCTGTTTTTATTTTATTACATATCAGGACCACCACCAAATCCGCCTCCCATTCCGGGGAACTGAGGATCGGGTTGTTTCTTCACTTCAAGCAGTAGCTTCACCAATGCACGTCGGCGCTGGGTCCATGTAGGATAATCGTCAGCCTTCAACACATTCATCTTCATGCCAGGCATCCGCATCCCTCCCATCTGTTGACTCAGATCGGTCTTACTCACAGTAATCATGCAAGGTTTCGCATGGTCATCAGCTATCAGTCTATCAGTTATGGCATCGGCGCCACCTACCTTGAACCAACTCTCAACCGACTCGCTATCAGGCGCTACCAACTGAATGAAAGCAGGCAACACGCCCATCTGCATCTTGGGCGAGATATAGATAGCCATATCTCTCTGGAGGTCATAACCCACACGACCATGTTCTATCTCACCTTGCGAGGCAAAGTTAAAGGGCGATTTGGGATTATCAGCAACACTGTATTTGAAGCCAGCATCAGGCGATATGTACATATTGCTGGGATCGGTCACCTGCATATCGTCAACAACGAAACAATACTTGAAGGTATCAAACAGGTACTCATTCATCTTCACACTCCATACGCCATCACTGTCGCGCTCCATAGTCATGTTCTCTGGCAACATCTCGCACTCCAGTTCTACCTTCTTGGCATGAGGTGCCTTGAAACGGAAGATGATACCATCTTCAGTATATTCCGGCGAGATGATGGGACGGGGGAAGAGTCGCGCCATCACACCAGCCGTAAACTGCTGTTCCTTACCTGTCTTGGCAGGAGCTGGCTCACCGTTCTTCATAGCTTCCTCTGAGGCTTTCTTGTTGAAAAGCAGTGGCAAGGTCTTGGTCAGGAAATACTTGGCATTCATCCAAGTATGACCGAACTTATCATTGGTAAACTCCTTCACACTACGGATTCCCTTGGTGTCGAGGAATTCCATATAGTCACGAGCATTGCCATACAGAAAATCATCGGTACCCACACCCAACCAGAACAGACGGATCTTCTTGTTGGTGTCCTCTGCCTGATCGTAGACACCAGCAATATCAGTTGACGTAAACGAGCTATAACTACACAGATACGAGAACTTGTCAAGATTACTCAAGCCATTAAACAAAGCCTGGTTGCCACCACGTGAGAAACCACCAATGGCACGATGCTCCTTATTGTTGATGGTGCGATAGTTCTTTTCGATATAGGGCATCAAGTCGTTAATTAGGTCCTTACTGAACACATCGCCTCCGAAACGAGTCTGTGGCGCCCCGTTGGCAGCAGGTGCAGCCAACAGTTTGGTTGGATTACCATAAGGCAACACGATAATCATTTCCTTGGCTGCCTTCTGAGCCAACAGATTGTCGAGAATATAGTTCACACGTCCTACCTTATAATAGACTTCTTCAGTATCGGTAGTACCACTAATCAGATAGAACACGGGATATTTCTTCTCGCGGTTCATCATGTAGTTGGGTGGCAGATAGACAATGGCAGTATTCGTGCCACCTAAGCTCTTTGAGTAATAATGGATATACTCCATGCTGCCATGGGGCACGTCTTTGATGTCATGAGGCAGTCCGTCTTTCGATTTGATTTCCAGCAGACTGTTCTTAAACCCCTCGTTGGGGAAATACTGTGGATTGTCCGGGTCCATGATACTCACTCCGTCAACGATGAAGCAATAGGGATACATGTCAGGAGCCGCTGGACCTAAGGTTACGGTCCAGAGCCCCGTCTTGGCATCTTTCTGCATTGGCTTGCGCCCGGCAAACTGTACATCTACCAGCACCTCTTTGGCCTGGTCGTTCTTGTACTGAAATGTCACCGTGCCATCCTCATGACAGATAGTGCCTGCGTTTGCCTGCAAGCAACAGGTCAGCAGCAACGAGATTACGGTTTTTGTTTTCATAAGTTTTTAGTTTTGATTGTTATTGCTCAGTCTTTTATAAACACTTTCTTGCCATCTTTGATATAGAGTCCCTTGCGAGGGTTCTTCACGGCACAGCCATTCAGATCGTAGCAAGTAGCCTCGGCTTTCCGGATGCGAGGACGACTGATTTCTGAGGTCAATTCAAATTCACCGATAGTCATCGTCTGTCCCATATAGCCAATCACCGCCCAGTCAGCGATATTATCCGATTCGAAGCCTCCATTAGGAACCAACTCGGTGCTGCCGCCTTTTTCCTCACAGGTCACATCATCAAAATACACCTGACCACCGATTTTACCGAAAGCAAACTGAAGACGGTCGATGGTATAATTAGCATTGAATTCCCAGGTAAACTCCTTGAACTCCGAAGTCAGCTGATAGCTGGCCTCATATTGCACGGCCTTACTGTTATTCCAATCATCACGCTCCGGACTTGCAGTCCACAGGGGCCATAATGCACAGTCGCCAGGATTATCAGCCTTGATGCGCGCTTTCACCACATAGGTCTTACCTGTCGTCATCGGCGTTGTCAAGGTGCAGTGCAACTGCTTGTCCCACGGGTTACTGCCTGCCGTACCATTATCTACTACCAATACATGGTTAGGGCCTTTGTCTGAAACCTCCACGTTGACAGCCATCTGGTGCAGCGTACCCATAAAGTCGGTATAGCTAACTGTTATCACACCTTTCTTAGCTACGGTGCCACTTACCACACCATTTGTAATAGTAAAGTCGGTGCTGCTAAAGGTCACCTCATTGGTCAGATTCTCTCGATGGCCATCAGCAAACTCTCCCCAGATGGTCAGTGCCTTGCTACCGCCTATCCTGATTTGCAGATCGCCAGGATTCTCTAACGTCTTTAAGGTCGTCAGGTTCTTCATATTATCAGGCATCGTATAGTCGGCAGCCTTCTGAGCCTGAAGTCCTAATACCTTCAGGGCCTCATAGGCATAACGCTTTCCGAATGTGCGATAGCCGGCGGCAGAGAAATGCCAGGCATCATCACCATTACCAGGAATACCTACCGAGCTTACCACATGTCCTGTGGGGATGACTGTTGGAATCTGTGCCACCACAGCGTTGTGTCCAGCACATCCTCCACCCATGTCGGCCTGTTCGGTCTCACCCACAAACAGAGGTACATCAGCAGCCTGCAATCCTAAGTCGGTCAGCATATCCTGATAAATCTTCTTCACCTTATTGGGCCAGTTAGGATCGCCACAGTTCGAACAGCCCTGATGTAGCAGAATGCCTTTGATGACACCTACCTGCTGGGCTTTCTTCGCCATCTCTATCAGCCGTCCATAAGGATTCCCGCCATAATGCATATTCGACAGGGTAGCCCACCAGGCATCAGGATTTTCTGTCAGTGTCTGCTGATATTCATCCTTATCGAACATCTCGATAGGACTACCACCCATAGCCACAGCCACCACACCTACTTTGGTATCCTGAGGCAACGCAGCCACCATGGTGCGACCGAAATAGTCGCTCATACCTAACTTACCCGTAGGACTCACAATGGGGCAACTGGCTGTGTACCAATTGCCCATTGTTCTTTGAAGATTAGTAAAGTTGGTGGTAGCCAACATCTGGAAACGCGGGTCCACAACATCATCAGCCGGTGATTCCCACTGGGCATTGCCCTCCATGTTTGACTGACCAAAACAAAGATAGATATAGAAATGTGGATCCACTTCAGCCTGCACGCCCATGCCGGCGAGCATCATACAAAGTGTTATAATCGTTTTTCTCATTTTAAGTAATTCAATCTTACACCCTATTTAAACTGCCAGTAGTCCAGACGTACATCGCCACTGGTCTTACCGAAACAGAGATACAGGTCGTGAACACCTGTTGCATTCTTCACCTTGCCGCTGAAGGCACGATACTTCTCAACCGAACCGGTCTTACCGATGGTCACGGTACCTATCACGGGACCGTTGTTGCTGTCCAGACGCAGGGTGATGGTCGTGGTACCATTGGCAGCAGCTACCATCTGGAACTGCTTAGCGCCCTTACTACCGAAGTCAACACCACGCAACTTGATATACTCGCCATCGTTGATATCGAAGATATACATATTCTTCTTACCTGTCGAGGTAGGCATATCAGCCACTACACCTGTATTCTCGATACCCATCTTGGCACTCTTCAGCCCGAAGCCCCAAGCCATGGTCTCAGCCTCTACACGCTGATAAGGATTCAGCCAGTGTAGCTGTTTCATAGGCTGCTGGTCTAACCAGTAAGGAATCTCCTGGATAGTACCATCAGCATTGTAGGTAATCTCCTGAGCTGACACCGAACGACGCTCGTGGTGAACGAAAGTCTCCAGATGCATCAGGTCGTAGTTCTGCCCGAACACATACGAATGACCCTTATAATCTACGATACCAGGATGATTACCACGGTCGCGCTGGGTTGGCTTCATAATATAGCCTTTCCACTCCCAAGGACCGGTAGGACTATCGCTCATAGCATAGCCTAAAGCCTCAGGACAGCAAGTTGATGCGAAACCAAGATAATAATGACCATTACGCTTGTAGAACCAAGGACCCTCCTGATAGTTGGGGATGTGCGGCAACTGGTGTACCTCGCTGGTGAGCGAAGTCATGTCCTGACCTAACTTAGCCCAGAAGGTATGTGGGTTTCCCCAGTACATATAGGCCTGACCGTCATCGTCGGTATAAACCGATGGATCGATATCATACCAGTTCTCCTGATTCCAAACTAGTGGTTTTCCAAGGGGATCCTTGAAGGGACCGTAAGGCGAGTCTGCCTCCAGCACACCGATACCATGACCATGCAACGGGGCATAGAGGTAATATTTCCCATTACGTTCTACGGTCTGAATGGCCCAGGCTCCGTTCTCACGACCACGCCAAGGGAAATCCTTCAGCGAAGCCACAGCGCCATGCTCAGTCCAGTTCACCATATCAGTTGTGCTCCACAACAGCCAGTCATACATAAAGAAACCAGCCGAGCTCTTCTCGTTTACATCGGGGATATCCTCAGGCGAAGCATCGTGCGAAGTATAGAGGAACAAGGTGTCGCCCACTACCAGTGGTGAGGGGTCGGCGGTATACTTGGTCTGGAATAATGGCATGTTCACCTGCTCCAGTCCACGCATCTCCCACCAGTCGAAATTAAAGAGTTTCGGTCCCTTACGGCCTTTGAACACCAGATATACATCGGCTGTTGCAGGCAGATTCAAGCCAGAGATGGTACGTGTAGGAGCATCGATATCGGTAAGGGTTGAATAGTCCAGATCAACGGTAATAGTCTGCCATTTCTCCCAGCCACCTGTACCAGGCACATTCAGTGTACCCAGACATCTGCCACCGATACTATCGAGATGAATCTCAATCTGTCCGCCACGCAGTCCGCTGGCCACACGGGCCGTGAAAGTACGTGGATACTTATTGGCAAACGCCACGTTCTGCAGTTTAATATAATCGCCATTGTGTATATCGCTGACATATACGCCCACTTCGTCGTTCTGCTCAGTCTTAACGCCCTTTGAGAAAGCCATCGTCTCGGCCTCAACCTTACGATAAGGGTTAAACACAGCAACAGGCTTCACACCTGCATCGGTAGGCATGATCTTCGGGAAGCTGCCATCGGCATTGTATTTAAACTCCTCGACAGCCACACTACGACCGAATCCGCCGCCCTTGGGCAACTTACCGGTGTGGTAGAAGAAATAGCTATGCCCCTTGAAGTCGGCAACACCGCAGTGGTTAGTAAACGAGTTGGTATCGCACAATGGCATAATCTCACCGGCATACTTCCATGGTCCTAAGGGCGATGGCGCCGTGCTGTACGAGATATGCTCGGGCACACCGCCAGCAGCATACAACAGCTGATACGTGCCGTTGCGCTTGGTGAGCCAAGGGCCTTCTACATAACTATCTTTATATGTCTTACCCTTCTCGCGCTCCTTCATCATCGGACCGCCGAAGGCTTCTTCCGTCATAGGCAGTTTGCCCAATTCACCGCTATACGATATCATGTCGCGGTTCAGCTTCAGGTAGTAGCACTGTGGATTTCCCCACATCAGCCAAGCTTGTCCGTCATCATCAATCAGCACGGTGGGGTCGATATGATCCCAACTGCCGTTCTCGAACAAGGGCTTACCCAAGGCATCCTTGAAAGGACCAGTAGGACTGTCGCTCACTGCCACGCCGATGGCCATGCCATTCGATATCCTGGAATGAGCGCAGATATACCAATAGAACTTTCCATCGCGCTCGATGGTCTGCCCGGCCCAGGCACGGTCGTCGGCCCATGAGAAGGTCTCCAAGGCTAATGGCGAACCATGGTCCTGCCAGTTTACCATATCCTGAGTAGAATACACACGCCACTCCTGCATCCAGAAGAAGTCGGCGTTATCCTCATCATGCCCAGTGTACACATACATTGTTCCGTTATGTACCAATGGTGCTGGGTCGCTGGTGTACCACGTCTGCACGAAGGGGTTCTGTGCCATCGCGCTCGTAGTTAGCAGCATGGCAGCTGCTAAAGTTTTTGTTGTCTTGATCATTCTTTTTACCGTTTTATAAGTTTTCTGCTGCAAAGATACATCAAAAACACGACACTGCGTTTTGGAAATGTATCATTTTCTTTGCGAAACGTTACATTATGATATTAGGCTTACAACTGATTATCAACAAGATATACATCGGCTATAAACGTAGGGGGTTATTCCCTACGTTTATTACTTTCAATCTTTCGTCCCATCTCACGGGCATCTGTTTTCACCGGTGCCGATGTGAAATCGGGGGTATTATACGAGTACATCAAACGACGATAATACTGTTTGGGATTACGTTGCGGCAACAGGAATGGTTTAGTAAGTCGTCCCTTTTCATCGATAGACGAGAAATAAAGACGTGTGTACAAGCCATCATCGCGACGACTGGTGAACAAAAACCAGCGACTGTTTCTGCTCCAGTTATGCAGACTCTCCGAACGCATGCTGTTCACTCCCGCCATAGGGCTTGTCGCACCAGTCTGAAGATCAAGCAGATAGAGATCGGCTTCTGGGTGCCATACAGAGAAGTAGCCATAGTCCAGCTGGGTGTACATCAGGTACTTGCCATCATACGAAGGTCGAGGCCACGTCACACTCTTTCCAGTCTTGTCGGCATTCACCAGTGTATCCACCTCAGCGCCAATCTTACCGGTTTTCTCGTCAAAAGCCACACGACAAAGACTGTACTTCACCTGCTGATAGCCCTTGGGATAGTCGCCACATCGGGTAGTGGTAAAATAGAGCCACTTGCCATCGGGCGAGAAGGCTGGCGTGTTTTCCGCCCACGCCGATGTCATGATAAGCGTATCTTTGAGAACCTCATGACGCTCCATATCATAGACAAACACATCCGACGAGCTGTCGAATACTTCTATACGCTTGTTGTTGCCGGTATGAAACATCTGTGCCGTTTTATTGGTCGAGAAAGCACAATAACGGCCACTGGGATGCCAGTAGGGATAGACCATTGAGCCACCAAGACTGTCGTTACGCGCCTTGAGAAGTTCATCCTTTCCATGCTGATGAACCACGGTGGCACCATGCTCGCCTCTGACATGGAACACATACTGGTCAGGATTGCTGCGATTAGCCGTATGGCAGTTCATGCATTGGCCGTGAACCTGCGAGTTCTCCAGCATAGCGGTTTCCGTAAAGTCGGAGAGACAACGCTGATAAAGCCCCATATGTCCATAGAGTGCATAGCTGGGAGCAATACGGCGATAGGTAACGCCCCACTCATCAAGCGGATTCGGACTGACCTCGATGGTAAAGTCATGATACTGATACCATATGCCCTCTTTGCGTGCCGTCACAGATACCTGCAAACGGCTGCCCTTGTTGGCCTTCAACAGCTGATGCCACGCATCGATGTCAAAATCAGCAAAGGCACCTTCCGCATGTATCGAACCTCCTTTTTCACCTTTCACATCTACATAGATATCGGTAAAGGCATCATCAGCCATAGAGAAATTCAGCGGTGCGATATCCACAGGCACCGTTACTCCGATATAATCCGGATAGATAGCAGGCTGCTGGTTCACCTGCTGCACATGCTCAGGATGCAGACTACATGCCGACACGAGCAGTGCCAGCAAAGTCATCAAAGCCCATCTGTTTATCTTCTTCATATCACTATTCATCTAAAAGAAATTCACATCAACTGTCTGACCATAGATATCCTGCAACGGACCATAGAACGGCACCTGCTTGATTGTTTCGGGATGCGTAGCCAACTCTCTCATCTGCTTAGCCCAGTTACGATAGAACAAGGTCGACTCCAACAAAGAGATGTATTTCAACGCTACTTCATACTGCCCTGTAATCAGGCTTGTCTCTACCAGTCGCGACAGTTCACGACCGCTCATATTATAGTTCGAAGTACTCTCCAGCACCTCAAAGGCAGCACGCTGCGAGATATTCGGGAAACCCATGTGAAGATAGACATCGCTCATCATCATAGCAGCCATGCCACTGGTCAGCACCTCGTAAGTATGCAACAGATTCTCTTTCAGATCATCACTGGATATCTGCTTCAGGTAATACTTAGCCAAACGTACCACGTTTTTGCAAGCCAACGACTGCGGCTCCTGTTCGTTCGACTTCCTGACAATCCCAGTCCAGTCTTTCATACGCAGAAGACGGTCGTACACCATCTCCTCATCGATGCCATACTTGCCTCGCTGAATCATCTGGTAGTCCAACCCTTTGAACAGATTCGCCAAAGAATACGGCACGAGATATGAACTACCGATGATACATGCCAGCAACAACAGGCCCATAGCCGAAGTCTGCGCTGCAACAACTATCCTGCTGCGAGGAACGGAAAGCCATCTGAGATGATATAACGGCAGCAGTACGATGACAGGCCCTGCCAGCCAGTAGCCTATTGGCACCAGCAGACACGATACCATCAAGGCCGCCACTTTCCGATGAGGCAATAACAACATCAGCGACAATGTCAACAGAAGACCTGCAGGCAGTGTCATGGAGAAATCCAGATCGCACAACAGATAACATAGCACAACCGAGGGCAAGAATGATATGGGGAAAAGAATCTTTTCGCTGACAGCAGGCAGACAACGTTTCAGCAACACACCGAAAACCTGTTGAATGGCAACCAACAGGATAGCAGAGAGCAAGGCTCCCAGCGTTACGAAACGAAAGAACTGCACTAAGAACTCCCCAATATAACGCGCTATTCCTCCAGGTACTGCCAACCGTTCCATCAGATAATCGTCCTGATAGAGGAACAGCTGAAAAGACTCACGTTCCAACACCACTTCCGGTCGTACATACCCCCAGAAGCAGAACACCGCTATACCAAAGAGGGCTGTCAGATATAGTTTCCAATTCTTTTTCATCATGTCACTCAGTTATCTAATAGTTACTTGCTGTCGTTTGCCATCAACCACCTGTCTATGAACCAGGGTGTTGGTCAATCTTCTCCTCCTGTCCCAGATAGGTCTCTGCCTCCTCAGCCCAGCCGCTATAAAACAGACTATGCTTCAAGAGTGCCAGATGCTTCCTGGCAAGATTGTATTTACCATTGATGATATAACACTCAGCTATGCGCTGGGTGAAACGGCCGCTCTTCCGACCGTTATTGATCGACTCCTGCATATCGAACATGTAACGCTGAGCTGAATTCACCATTCCCAGACGGAAGAAAGCCTCGGCAGCAGGGATATTCGAGAAGGGGTTGCGCACCATGTTCATCAACAAGGCATCGATACCACTCTGATAGAAGTCGAACATACGGTCGGCCAACTGTCGGCGCTCTGCCAATGCCAGGTTAACACTGTTCGACCAGAATGCTGTTTCCACCGTCTTCTGCTCTGCCCGCTGAATGATATCATCCCAATGCTCGTTCCTGATCTGATAATCCTGCCAAACCAGCTCATACCGTTCGTCGGCATAGCCACGCGTTACAGCCAACCAGCCTAACACCACAACGGCAACAGCCTGAACAGGCCACTTGACAACCTGAGTAAGACGGAATCTGTCGGCCAGTACACATAACAGCACCGATAAGGGGACAATCCATAACATCGGCACCATCGACGGACTGCGATAATAGCCCATGGAGCCTATCACCGATTGCAAGGGCACCTGCGCGAGCACCGAATGCCACAGTAGCAGTTGTACGGCCAGCAACCATATAGGCAACCAAGCAAAACGCTTGTAATCCACAACGATTCGCAGTGCCACATACAGCCAAGCCATAGGACCAATCAGCCAATAAGTCAGAGGCACCAGGACCAGTTCCTTACAGATATCCAACCAACGATTAGCCAAACGGATCTTAGCCACCGCCATAGCTGCTATCATAGCGATAGGGAATGAAAGCAGCACATCCAGATCGCCCATGGCCCAAAAGAGCAGGACGGTTGGAATCATACTCATCAGGAAAGTCTCAGCCCTTAACCAGTTAGCCACCACTCGTTGATAGCCGATATAGAGGCCAGCCAGAATCATGGCGCCCAACCATGGCAGATAATAGAACTGTACGATACCCGTCTCTATCCATTCGACCAATCCAGCAGGACGACTCAGGCAATCCAGTAGATAGTCTGGTGTCCACAAAAACAGCTGATATTGCTCTGCATAGGATAGTGCATGGGGCAGATATCCTCCCCAGAACAAGAAGACAAAAGTGCCAAGAAAAACTGACAAAACCCAGTTCTTTTTGGCTACCATCTGGAGATATCTGGTGATGTATTCCGACTTCATAAAACCAATCTTTCCAAAAACCCTGCAAAATTACATATTTTTATTGAATCCACCAAGAAAAAAGCCTGGACTTTCACAAGCCCAGGCCCCATAACAATGTAAAGTTCTAAAATTATCCGCCCCACCAAACGAGGCGGATAAGATTTATTTACCACTCAAACCATCAGCAAAACCTGCATAGGTATGCTTGCGGTAATAGTCTTTATCCCACAGTCCCACTGGGCTGTTAGCACGCCAGCCGCTGTCAGCAGGGCTGTCGGTAGCGCACCACTGGGTGATACCCCACTGCTGGGCAGCAGGAACCACTGAGAGATAAGTCTTAATAATCCATGTGTAGTAAGCAGCCATAGCCTTGTGCTGCTCCTCGGTAACGAGTGCGGTAGCCACATCGTTGCCATCGGCATCAACCAAGCCCATATCAAGCTCAGAGATACGAACCAGCTTACCGCTCTCAGCCATCAGTTTGAAGGCATTCTCAACGGCTTTCTGCTTGCTCTCCTGAGTCTTTGGATCGAGGTAGTAAGAGATGTGCATCTGGGTTCCGATACCATCGATCTTAGTCACGCCATCAGCCTCCCATTCCTTGATCCACTGGATCAGGCTCTTCAGCTTAGCATTGCCATCCCAGTCACTCTCGAGGTTGTAGTCGTTGATGAACAACTTCACATCCTCAGGACCATACTTACGAGCCAGCTTAACAGCGGTACGTACATAGTCGAGGTCGCCCAGGTAGTTCTGCCAGAAGAAGTCGTTATCATTGTCGCTCTCGTGCTGCAGGTCGTACTTACCGTCACCATCCTTGTCAGCACCCGAGATAGCCTCGTTAACAACATCCCAAGCCTTCACCTTGCCATCACAAGCTTCCATCATACCAGAGATCCACTTGTCCATAGCCCAAGTCAGGGTATCCTTCTTCTCCTGATCACTTAATGGAAGGCTTGACATTGCTAATGTTTCAAGACCAAATGAAGGTCCCTGCCAGTTATTTGCCCAACCTGCAATGCTTCCAGAAGTAAAGTCGACATTAGCCATTAACTCCTTATTGGTTTCTACCTCTATACAAGAGATTGTCTGGATATAAAGTTTGCCTTTCAGCTTTCCAAAAACAAACTGCAGTTTATCATGATCGAATGCAGCGTTGAATTCCCATACATATTCAGCAAACTTGGTTCCTACTGTTTTTTCCTCAAGATACTGTACATCATTACTACCACCCCACTGGTTCTTATTAGGGCTAGCATCCCAGATAGGCCAAAGTCCAACGGCACCTCCATTCTCTGTCTGGGCAGTAATTGTTATAACATATTTACCACCCTTCTTCATTGGTGTAGGAAGCGAATAGACTGCCTGAGAATCCCAACTGTTAGCCTTACCATCTCCATTATTATAGGTCAGACATGGCACGCCAACAGGAGGAGCGACTGAAGCAATAGCAAATGATGGACCTTGCCAGTTATTTGACCATCCCTGAAGATCGCCATCAAAAGAACCATTCTCTGCCATTTCCACCTCAGAACCTTTTTCCTTAATAGACAGGTCATCAAAGGCAATCTTTCCTTTCAATTTACCAAAAACGAACTGAAGCTTATCATGAGAGAATGCAGCATCAAACTCCCAACTATATTCAGTAAAATCCGTACCTACGGTATATGTAGCAAGATACTGTACATCATTACTACCACCCCACTGGTTTTTATTAGGACTGGCTTCCCATATTGGCCACAAAGCCAAATCTCCGCCTTCATCAGACTTCACCTTAACTTTTACAACATAAGTCTTGCCTTTCACCATTGGAGTTGGAAGTGCATAAATTGCCTGAGAATCCCAAGAATTAGCCTTGCCTTCTCCATTATTATACTCCAAGAAACGATTGGCCTGACCATCAGACTCTAAAGGTCTATCCTTTATTAAGCTATTCAGCCATTTTGCGGGCTGCTGAGCGTGCCATGCCAAGGTGTGGCCATACACACTCAAACCTGCATCAGTAGCGGTATTGACATAATCTGTTACAGTTCCAAAGTCCATATCGCCATTATCCTTGACGATAGAACCCATTTTCATTGCATTCCCAGCTACTGTCTCTGTAAAGTTTGAATTAACCAGGGCATAAACAAGCCCTTTGTTCATATAATCACTGACAGTTGTACCAATACCCAGTTTGAAGTTGTCATTGGTTACATATTCTTTCAGAGGCTGGTAGTCATTGAGGTAAGCATATTCCGCTATGCGGTCAGGGCGTCCGACCTCATAGTTGTGGTCGAACTCGTCAGCACAGGAAGCCAAGAAAATGGCTCCCAATGCTGATATGATGATTTGCTTCTTCATTTTGATTCTGTTTTTAATCATTATTTAATAAACTCCTCGGTCGTTACACCGCTACGCTGCCAAACCAGCTTCTCGTGAACACTGGTCTTGATAGGATTGCCAAGCTCGTCAGTAGCGTTGAAGTCCACGGCATACTCCAGCTCCATGAGGTCGCGGTCCTTGTTGTTCCAAGAGGCCTTAGCGCCATTGTCAGTCCAAGAACCGTTACCAGTAGCTGTTGTAGCGGCATTAGCGGATGTAATCACGCACTTGTCGTCAGCACTGAAGGTGAGCTTCAGTGTGGTGGTGAAAGTCTTTGAAACGGTCTCCACCTCAGTGGT
This sequence comes from Prevotella sp. P6B4, assembly GCF_000619985.1. NCBI lineage: Bacteria > Pseudomonadati > Bacteroidota > Bacteroidia > Bacteroidales > Prevotellaceae > Prevotella > Prevotella sp. P6B4. The sequence continues at coordinate 47,636 of NZ_JHVE01000002.1, read as the reverse complement.
TTTGTTACCATCCTTATCACGCTTGTACTGCTTGTAGTTCTTCTCAGTGTAAGAGATAGGATACTCACAAGTAGTCATCGATGTGCAGTTGATGGTAGCTGTACCAGCCTTCTCGATGTTGTCGATGCTGGTGTTGCCATGAGTGAGGTAAGTGCCTGCATACTTGTTCTGGTACTTCACACAATAGAGCACATAGTCCATAGGCAGAACCTCCCACTGAGACTTGTCGGTACGTACCTCCTTACCACCTTCCTTGAGCTCACCAGTCAGGATCTTACCGAATCCTTTCTGTGAAGTCATCACAAGGGGAATCACATAAGTAGCCTTTGAGGCGTCGGGGTCGTTGAAGAAGGCATCAGTCAACTGGACAGTGGTCGTACCGTTGAAAGAACCTTTAAACTCCAGATTGGTGGTCGACAGTGAGTAATACTCTGTTGGCATAACCTTCACAGGACGACCGTCGCTGAAGGTCAGGCCCTCCACGAGGGTGGGGTCAACAGCCACCTGCGCACTACCATTGCTGCCACTGTAAGAGCCACCAAAGGTAGCCTTAATCAAGCACTGGTGGTTCTTGTCGAGGGTGGTGTCATACTCATCATCACCGAGGATGATGGTACGCACGGGCGACTGATAAGGGAAGTAAACCGAGGTACCACCTTCGTAGTCGGGGAAAGTAGCATCGCCGTTCTCGCAAGAGGTCAGGCTTGCGCTGACAGCACAACTAACCAGACCAAAGGCGAAGAACTTCTTCATATTTTTAATATTCATAATTCTATTGTCTTTTTAGATTTTACATTGTTGTTATTTCCAGCCGTCGTTCTGCTGCAGGGCGCTGTACTTCAGCACCTCACTGTAGGGAATAGGGCCATAGATCATATAGTCATCGTACTTTCTTGGCTCAACATCGATGGGGCTATAGGTGGTCTCACCAGTAGCAGTGGTGGTGATGCTCACACCCTTGGCACCTTCGGTGAGGTTAGCCTTCCAACGACGCAGATCCCAGAAGCGGTGGTTCTCGAAGCAGAGCTCCAGACGACGCTCGTTACGAATCAGCTCGCGCATCTTGTCCTTGTCGTTCTTGATGCTCTCCAGATATGGATCCTGCCAGCCTGCCTCGTGAACACGGGCACGGATAGCCTTGATCACATCATAGGCAGAGTAGTCGGCGCCACCCACACGGGCGGTTGGACCCTGTGCCTCGTTGGCTGCCTCTGCATAGTCGAGCAGGATCTCAGTAGTACGGATACGGGCACCAAAGTGACGCTGGTCGGTTGTACTTGATGGGTTCAGGTTCACATCGTCACGCATCAGCTTACGCATGTAGAAACCGGTAACGGTAGAACGCTGAAGCTCACGGTTCAGACCATCGAGGGTGGCAGTATTATCAGCAGCGGTGTTGATCTTGTCGTTGTTAACACCCATGGGCTCGCCGTTAACCAGGATATAGGCCTTCAGACGGGGGTCACGGTTAGCATAGGGGTTCTTGGCATCATAATCAGCAGCCTCGCTGATGGGGTAACCGCTAGCTGTTGGGAAGGCATCAACCAAGTTCTGAGTGGGGTTGATACGACCCTTACCATAGAGTGAAGGAGGATAGTTGTCTGACTCCATGCTGTGGCTGTCGCCTACAGTACCACGCCAAACAATCTCAACAGGATCGGGATCAGTGAACTTATAGTTCTTGATGAAGTCCTTATTGTTGAACCACTTCCAACCTGTTGGGTCAACAGCATTCAGACCGCCACGCAGCTTCAGGTAGTCAGCAGCCAGCTTGGCAGCCTGCTCATAGCTCATAGCGTTAGCTGAAGCATAGGCAGGAGAAGCAGCGAAGAGAGCCACCTGCGCCTTGAAGGCAGCAATGATCTCACCATCAATCTTACCACGCTGCAGGTTACCGAAAGCACGGTTGTAAGCAGCATCGTCAGCACCCAGTGTCTTGTACTTAGCAGGTACGTTGGCAGCATCTACATCACCATACTTGGCTGGCAGATACTTCAGCGCCTCGTCGAAGTCGGCCATAATCTGGTCGATACACTCCTTGAAGGTGTTACGAGGCTGATTGAAGTCAGCTTTAGAATCCTCGTAGGTGGTCTTGATGGGCACACCCATCAGCTCACCATTAACGGTACCGGCATGCGCACGCAACAGATAGAACATGTGCAGACCACGGAGAGCCAGTGCCTGACCACGATACAGATCCTGGTGCATCTGGTTCAGGGCCTCACTGGAGTAGTCCCAGTTTACACGGTCGATATTCTCCAGGAACAAGTTACAGTACTGGATAGCATGATAACGGGTCTCCCACTGGTTAATAGGGTTGGTCTGTGAGGTCCAGGTGCCACCAGCCATCTTCTTGTAGTTGTTGCTGTTATCATTGCTCACAGCATCGTCTGTAGCCACATCGCTAACAGAGTTGCCATCGTAAGGCAATACCAGGAAGGCATTGTCAACCAAACCACGGGCAAAGGTAGGATCAGCCATCTCTGTGAGATCCTGGTTGTTCTCCAATGCCGGTTCGAACAGGTCGTCGCATGAGGTCAGCGTTGCAGCCATACCGCAACCAACGACCCCAACAGCGAGATATGTTTTGAAATTCTTCATAATCATAATTTCTTTGCGCTTAATATTAGAAAGATACGGTAGCACCAATATTATAGAAGCGAGTCTGAGGTGCACTTCCTACGTTCATCTCCAGCAGTTTACGCTCCTTGGCAATGGTCAGCAGGCTGTTGCCACTGCAGTAAACAGAGAGGCCTTTAATGATGCCGTTGCCAATGATGCTCTTGGGGAAGTCGTAAGTGAGCTGTACCTTTGCCAGGTCGAAACGAGAGGTAGAATAGATCCAGAAGTCTGAAGGAGTGAAGTTGTTAGAACCACTCTCTGTGGTCAGACGTGGATAGGTAGCTGTGGCAGCTGTCTCTGGTGTCCAACGGTTGCGAACAACAGCAGAGTACTTGTCATCGCCGTTAACCCACCAGTAGTTGTTGTCCTTCATAGCATGACCACCGAAGCTACCTACACCCAGCATGAAGAGGGTGAAGTTCTTGTACTTGAAGGTCAGGTTCACACCCAGTGTGGTAGGTGCACCATACCAGCCAGCCTTACCCAGGTTAACCTGGTCCTTGCTGTCGATCACGTTATCACCATTCTGGTCCTTGTACTTCAGGTCGCCAGGACGAACGGTAGAACCGAGCTGCTGAACAGGAGCAGCATCGATGTCTGCCTGATCCTTGAAGAAACCGAGGCACTCATAACCCCAGATGGCATCCAGCGCCTTACCCTGACGATACTGATAAGCGTCAGCATAGTTGGTATCATCGCGCTTAGTAGCCTTGGTGGTATAATGAGAGAGGTTAACACCACCCTCGAAACCGAACTCACCGAAGTTCTTCTTGTAGCTGACAGCCAGGTCGAAACCTGTGCGCTGGTCCTCATTGAAGTTGATATAAGGCAGGAACGAAGACTCAGGATAGTAAACACGGAAGTAGCTGGGCAGCTGGTTAGTAGCCTGAATGATACCACCAGTGATCTTGTTGGTGAAGAACGAAGCATCTACCGACAGTGAACGCTGAAGCAGCTCAGCATGGATGCTGGCAGACAGCTCCTTACGGTGCAGGTAGTTGAAGTCATCGTTACCACCACGCTTTGACTGAACAGCATCGTGACCCGTCTCACCGTTCCAGTCCCACCAGCCACCACGCTGATAGGTGGCGAGATACATGTAGTAGTTGTCGATACCCATATCGGTCTTCAGGTCGCTATAGCTGGCGCTGATCTTCAGGTCATCAAAGATGCCACCCTCAAGGAAGCTCTCCTTGGCCAGGTTCCAACCCAGTGTGACTGAAGGTGAGAACGCAGCACGCTTTCCCTCTGGCAGACGAGCTGACCATGGTGTAGCCAGTGCCAGGTCGGCATAGTACTTATGCGCATAGTTATAAGACACCTGTGCACCCAGGTTGGCATTGCTCAGCTTATGGTAGATCTTCGAAACAGTCTGCTGATAGCCGTTGGCAACGAGCAGGGCGCTGAGGTTGTGTACCTCGTTGAAGGTACGGTTATAATCGAAATGGGCATTGAAAGCAACCGTCTGGTTATCGGTAGAGCCAGAGATGTTCTGCACACCCGACTTCTTATCCACTGTACCATTGTTGTTCAGAGCCACAATCACATCCTGACCATTGTAGTTGCTCCAAGTGGGCTGGTAGGTAGCGTAACTGTTGTTGAAAGCGGTAGAATAAGACGTAGCATAGTCTACACCTACCATGGCATGGAAGCTCAGACCTTTCAGCACAGCATCCAGATCCACGTTGACACCGGCATCGAACTGGAACTGACGGCTGGTCCAAGTGTTGTAACCTGCTGCATAGACATCAGCAATGGCATTGGTGAGGTCCGTGCTTGAACCACCCAGGAAACGACCACCGAAGATATTGGTGGTGTTTTGAATCTGTGTGAGTGCAGACAGCGCATTAGGATCGATATAGCTGACAGGGATCAGCGGACTGATACGGTTTGGACGCAGACTTGCTGCCGCATTCCAGAAGTTCGTACCATTGGTAGAACGAGAGTTGTAGTAGGTAGCGTTGGCATTCACATACGAAGTGATGAAGTTGTTGATACGCATATCTACGTTACCACGTACATTGAAACGATCGGTATAGTTCTTCTTGGCCTCCGAGAAATTCATGAAGCTGCCCTCACGATAGTAGCTCACGTTGGCATAGAACTTGGCACGATGGTTTCCACCCTCAATCTCTGCAGTCACATCCGAACGGTTATAAGCCTTCTTGATGAAATCCTTAGAGTAGAAATCCACATCGGGATAACGGAAAGGATTGGTTCCCAGTGAGGTGTTATAGATCTGCTCAGGGGTATAGAGGGTCTCCATACCATCGTTGACACGGGCCTCGTTATAGAGTGTCATGTACTCAGCAGCACCCAGATACTCGGGATATCTTTTTGCCACGTTCCAACCGGTGTTGGCACGAACATTCACACTCAGACCATCATTCACATGACCACGCTTGGTGGTGATCAGGGTGACACCCTTGGCAGCACGGCTACCATAGAGTACAACAGCCTGTGCACCTTTCAGGAAGGTGATAGACTCGATCTCATCGGGCTTCACATTGTTAGCGGCACGGGGCACACCATCAATCAATACCAGCATTCCATTGGGCACCTTGATATTGTTATCACCATCAATGGTATATTCAGAAGAACCTTCGAAACCCCACATACCGTTGCCGTTGAAACCAGCCACATAGCCCTGCATGTTGTCAAGGCTGTAGGTGTTATAGTTCTTATTCATCAGCTCTCGGTAGTTCACTGAAGAGACACCACCCAACACGTCTTCCTTAGCCACCTTACGGAAAGCGACACTGACGGTAGAATCAGCAGAAGTCTCAATCTGAGCTGCAGCAGGCGTCGCTGCCGAAGCTACCAAGAGAGCTGAGATATATAATAGCTTTTGTTTCATAAAACTTATTCTCTTTTTACTTACTTATTTATAACTTCAGAGATTACCATCCGGGGTTCTGACGATACTGATCATTGAGGTAAACCTCAGACTCCTTCAGAGGCAGCAGATAGTGCTTCTTACCGAAGGGACGCTCAAGGATCTGAGTCTCAGACCAACCAGAGACCTCTTCATCACGAGGATCTTTCTTTGCGAAGTCGTAGTTAGGATCCACACGCTTGAACTCCTGACGGGTCTTCACATTGTAGGGAGCCTCGGTGAGCAGCAACCAGCGCTGCAGGTCGTTCCAGCGGAAGCCCTCGAAGGCCAGCTCACAAGCACGCTCACGACGAACCTCGTCGATGAACTTCTTTTGATCACCAACAAATGCAGCAGCCACATGACCGGCACCAACACGATCGCGGAGCACGTTGATAGCATCCTCAGCAGTACGCGCACACTTGCTGCTCTTATAAGCAGCACCCTGAGCGGCAGCACCGGCCTCGGCATACATCAGATAGACATCTGCTACACGCAGGTAAGGCAGATAGGTCTGAAGGGCACCACCCCAGTTGTACATACCGTCATACTTATTAGCCTGGTGAGGTACCAGCTTCTGACAGAAGTAACCGGTACGGCTACCATTGGCAGAACGGGCAGGATCACCTGTTGGAACCATGTTACCACCGGTAAACATCTCCAAGAACTGGAAAGGCTTGTCATCAGCTGATGGTGTGGTGTTCAGGAACTTGAAACCATCGAACATGATATCGTGGTAGAAACGTGGGTCACGATCCTTGAAAGGATGAGCAGGGTCGAAACCTGAGTTGGGATTGAGAGTACCATCAGCCAGAACGATAGGCTCACCATTAGCCATACCATAAGCATAGTTCACATAGTTGGCTGTTGGCATGTGGATGATAGCATCGTGCTCAACGAGGTTGTTCACCTTGGGACCCCACAGCTTGGTGAAGTTCCAGTTTGAACCGTTGATATCAGGCTGAGGACCACGCAGGATAGCCTCGGTGCTACCAGGCATCTTCCAACTCTGTCCAGTGGTATAGAAGATATCAGAGAAGCAAGAGTTAGCGCTCTTAGAGGCAACGTGGTTATAAACATCATCATACTTGAACTCTGCCAGGGCATAAGGTGTCTTACCGCTCTCAATGTCGGCAATGGCCTCTGCCAGGGCGTCAGCAGCCTGAGCAGCCAGGGCAGCATCGTACTGATAGGTCACACCACTCTTCAGGGCACCTGTCTGTGCACCATGCACGTTCAGAGGTGAAGCAGCCCACAACAGCGCCTTACCCTCATAAGCCAGGGCAGCCACACGGGTGAGACGCAGGTCGTTCTTACCCAGGGTACGACGACCGGCATTGGTGTTATCCCAGTTATTGGGCAGCAGCTCAGCAGCCGCAGCGAAATCCTCAGCACAACGCTTGGCGCAATCCTGGAAGCTGAGACGGGGCAGGTCGAAAGGACCATCAGCAGCGATGACATGATCCACATAGGGCAGGCCACCAAACCAGATGATCTGCTCGAAATGCCACCAGGCACGCATGAACAGCAGCTGACCCTTGATGAGGTTCTTCTCCTCGGTAGTCGCGTTTGTCAACTTCTCGAGATTCTCCAGACCCAGGTTCATCTTACGGATCACATACCAGGCATGCTCCAGTGAGTGAGCAAACTTATCATTGGAGGTAGGATTCAGACTACCACCACCTCTGTGCAGATAGCTCTGGTCGTTGTTATACCAGTCGCGATAGTCACCCAGATCGAAGTGAGCGGTCACATGTGAGTCACCACCACCTGTATTCATGAGCTCATCCTCACCCCAGTTAAAGGAGCAGCACCAGAAGTTTGACTCTATATTAGGAATACAGTTGTAAGCCTCCTCCACAAAACCCTGGAAGTTCTGGAAGTTCACGAACGCCATCTCCGGGTTTACATCAGAGTCGGGTGTCTTGTCAAGATAGTCGGTACAAGAAGTGCCGCCCATAGCCATAGACAAAGCGCCTACACCTAATAGTATATATTGCTTAATTGTTTTTTCCATTGTCTTTATCAAATTAAAGATTGAACTTTACACCGAAGTTGACACGCTTCATCGTTGGGTAAGCACCTGTGGCACCACCATTACTTGAGAAGTTCGACTCACGGTCGTCTGGCATACGTGTCCAAAGCCAGAGGTTGTTACCGCTTACATAAACCTTCAGGTCCTTCAAGCCCATCTTCTTTACCCAAGGCTGAGTGAAGGTATAGGCCACCTCAACATTCTTCAGACGGATATAGCTTCCGTCGCACAGATACTGAGTACCATAATAGTAAGTAGGCTTCGAATTGAAACGTGGGGTGATCACATCAGCATGCTGATGGTTCTCGCTCCACCAGGTTCCCTGATCATACACGTTTGCCAGCATAGGATCGCTCAGGCTGACCATGGTCACATCACGGGTCACGTTAGTCACACCATAGAACTGGGCAAAGCAAGAGAAGCCCCTCCACTCGAATCCGAGTGTAGCGTTATAGGTGTTCTGAGGTGTACCAGAATAACCATAAGGTACATTATCATTGGTGTTGTCAACCACACCATCACCGTTGAAGTCAACGATATAGTAGTCGCCAGGCAGCTTCTGACCATCGCTGGTGTCGTGTTTTGGAGAACCGTAGATGTCATCATAGGTCTGCATCATACCCTTATCGATAAAGGCATGAGTCTGACCGATGGCATAGCCGGCAGCCTTACGATAGCTGGGCAACAGCTCGGGGTCGTCACGCTTCACAATCTTATTGGTGGCATGTGTCATGGCCAGGTTTGCCCACAAACGCATCTTGTTGTTGAGCACCTTGTTGAAACGCACCTCAATCTCATAACCGTTGGTCTTTACCTCACCGAGGTTCACCATGGCTGGGCTCTGACCAAAGTAAGAAGGAACGAGCTGAGAGTTGCCTACCAACACGTCTACACGCTTGTCGCGGAAAATCTCGACAGCACCGGCAAGCAGACCACCAAACAGGCCGTAGTCAATACCCACATTGAACTTCTTCACGGTCTCCCAGTGTACGTTGGGGTTACCAACGGTTGACTCGCGATAGAAGACATATGGAGAACCAGGTTTTGACATATCATTGGCGTTGAAGCCGTTACCAGAGGTCACATCCAGAACGGTACGACCACCGTAAGCCCACTGTGTCATATACATGAAACGTGCACCAACGTTGTCATCACCAATCTCACCATAAGAGGCACGGAGCTTCAACATATCGATGATGTTGTTCTCGCGCAGCTTCTTCATGAAGGGCTCCTCACTGATCAACCAACCGATAGCACCCGACTGGAAGAAAGCGAAACGGTTGTCCTTAGAGAACTTCTCAGAACCGTTATAAGCACCGTTATACTCGAAGAAGTAACGACCCAGGTAATCGTAGGTGGTACGGAATACCCAGTCCTCACGATAAGAAGGAATCATGCTACCAGTAGCATACTCCTGACGGCCAAAGTTACCCATGGCTGTCACGTTGTGGTCACCGAACTGACGCCCCCAGTTCAACTGTACCTGATAGTTCAGGTTACGCTGGGTGCTCCAGTCGTTCACGCTACCACCCTGTGTGCTCCACTTGTTACCCATGGTGTAGTCGAAACGGTCATAAGCCTCGTAAGGCTGCTTATAGGTAACAGCACCTGTCTCAGGATCAATCCACTTGAGCTGTGGATCATTATACAGGTCGGCAATACCACGACGATCCTCACGGAACACGTTATCCCAGGCGATCATACCACGAAGCGCCAGGCCCTTGGTGATGAAGTCGAGCTTCTGCTCCAGGATGAAGTCGGTATTGATACGGGTCGTAGTAATGGTCTGCACACCACCGATAGAAGAGGTCTGAGCAGAGTTACTAACGTTAGTAGAACCAGGCAGGTAACCCCATGATCCATCGCTGTACTGTGGCAGGAAGGCATCAGGAGAGATATTATAGACACCAGCCCACATCTGTGACATCTGCCAACCCAGACTTGAACCGCTATCCCACTCGTGACCACGCTCCCAAGGAGAAGTCTGCTTACCGTTAGAACCGGCAATGTTCACCTTGAAAGTGGTTGACTTGGTGACAGCAAAGTCGAGGTTAGAGCGTACGTTCACGCGATTAAAAGAGATGTCACGGTTATAGTGACGACCGGTGGGGAATGTCTTGAACAGGTCGCTCTCGCTAACAAAGTCAACAGAAGCGAAGTATTTCACGAACTTGGTACCACCAGAGACGTTCAAGTTAGCATTATAAGACATGGTATAATCCTTGAACATCGCACGCTGCCAGTCCACATTCGGATAGCGCTCGCGCTGCTCCACGGTGGTCTGGTTACGATAGTTCTGGATAAAGTTCAGAGGCTTCATGTAAGCAAAACTCTCAGGATTGAGGTTCAGCTCATGCTCTACAGCCATGTTACGAGCCACCATGGCATCGTAAGAGTCATACTTGTCGGGCAACATAGAAGGGATCTTCATGATGGCATTGGCTGTCACACCAATCTGTGCCTTACCCTCAGCACCACGCTTGGTGGTAATCAGGATCACACCATTAGCACCCTTCACACCATAAACGGCAGTAGCAGAGGCATCCTTCAGGACTGAAATGGTAGCTACCGACTGGATGTCAACACTCGACATCGGACGCTCGATACCATCTACCAACACCAGAGGTGCAGAGTTGTTCCATGAAGAAGCACCACGAATCACAATCTGTGGATCCTCCTCACCAGGAATACCAGAAGAGGCTGTGGTTACCACACCAGGCAGGTTACCTGTCAGGGCAGCACCGATATCAGTGATACCGGCAGCACGCTCCAAGACCTCACCTGTAGTCTGCGTGATGGCACCTACCACAGAGGCCTTCTTCTGCTGACCGAAACCGACGACAACGACCTCAGTCAACTGAGTATTGTCTGTTAGCACCACATTGAAAGTGCGCTCACTGCCCACCTTCAACTCTTTCGTGTTCATTCCAACGTAGCTCACGACCAGAATCGCTTTCTCCGATGGAACTTTCAACTGGAAATTACCGTCAAAGTCCGTTACCGTACCTTGACCAGCATTTCCCTTCAAAACAACCGATGCGCCAATCAGAGGCTCACCTGCATTGTCCACGACCGAACCTTTAACATTGATCCCGCCTCCCTGCGCCTGCGCAAAGGCAGAGCAGAAAAGCAGAAGCAAAGTAGGAACAGCGCGTTTCAAAAGACTTGTTAGCTGTTTCATTTTGATTGATTTTGATACATAATTTGACTATAGTTAATTGATAAAGTGTTCCGACTTCTCATCGTAAAACGGCGGCAAAGATACATTATTTAATATAATTATTCACTTTTTATTAGTGACACAAAGTTTTTAAAGAGTAACAATTACACTTATTTGTTACTTATAATAAAGTTTGTGATACTATTGATAAAAAAGAGGCCGCAAATGCGACCTCTTAGTTTTAAAATTTTTTATAAGTTTTCGGCGATTCTTTGCCAAAAAGATACTGCGGTTGATAGCCGCCCAGGTCTATCACCACCTTTTCGAAGACGATTCCAGGATCCTGCGGATGAATGGTCAAGCTGTGCACCTCCGCCTTGTCGTCGAGTGACAGTTCCACCACTTGTTCCACCACGCGCTTAGCAACCGTTGGATAATAGACCGAGTAGATATTCTCAGGCTTCTCATTCAGGTCTTTATTGAAATTCACCGGAACGGGCTCCTGACCATCTATCGATACCTCATAGACCAAGCCACCTTTATCCAGATAGTCGAGTGTTGATTTGGTAACCACATGCACCTTGGCAGTCTTCACACCGGAAGAAGTGAAGCGGTAAGTCAACTGTGCCTGATCGGTAGCAGCGGTATAAGGCATCAAGGCAACACCACTCAGCGTACGCCCCATATAGGGAATCACCGTCCACTGGGCTTTGGTAGCATCCTGGCGACTGTAGGTATGCTCAGCCTCTATGCTCACATAGCCATCACACGGCGAGAATACAGGGCCATGTTCAGGTTGCGGCACAGCAATCAGACGTGGACACACATCAGCAGGGAAGTTATCATTCCACATCCGGTAACCGATATGCTTCTGAATCATCATACCATCCCATTTCCCACCACTCATCACCTTATTATAATAAGCACAGAGCAGCGAGTCGCGCTTGAAAGCCTGCCGACAACGCTCAGCCCACAGGTTGGCATCAGGATCACCCTGCTTAGCCAGCTGCAGGTTCATCGCCTGGGCATAGTACATCTCATAGATATTACCCATGGCCTGCACAGGGAAGAGGATGAGCTGGCGATAAGCATCCTGACATGCAGGATTGAGTTCCAGGAACAAGCGGAGTGCCCGTGTTTCTAGTGCCCGATACTCGTTCACCACCTGTTCAAACTCCTCACAGGTATAGGTTCTGGCATCCAGCATCTCTGCTGTGATACGTCCATTGTACTTGCTGACTAAGTTCAGCAGCGAAGCGGCCTCATCGGCATGCGCCTCACCAAAACTCTCGGCACAGAACTGTCGGGGATGATCCAACAGGTTATCCACACGATACTTCGACGGATTCCACGCCATGTCCATAAACAGCTGAATGGGATATTCCATAGGCTTCAGATCGCCCACATTCAGGATCCAGAGTTTCTGGATACCACCATTGTAAGCCAACTGCAACTGCTCCCACATATTCTGGATAGGTGTCACGTTAATCCACTTAGAGTTGCGGGGCGCACCAACATAGTCCACGTGGTAATAGAGGCCCCACCCGCCTTTGCGTTTCTGCTCTTCTGCAGTAGGAATGCGACGCACATTACCCCAGTTATCGTCACACAACAGGATAGTGACATCATCGGGCACACGCAAACCGGCATCATAATAGTCCTGCACCTCTTTATATAAGGCCCAGATCTGCGGTGTTTCCTTGGCAGGACGTTTGGTCACCTCTTTGATAATCCGGCGCTGATTCTGGATGATATTCTCCAGCAATCGGGTATCAGTACCGTTACCCATCGCTTCATCACCATCACCACGCATGCCGATGGTTACAATATCATCAGTATGCTTCATCCGCTCTATGCCCTCACGGAAGAAACGATCCAGGTTCTGCTTGTTGGTCGCGTAATTCCAGGCGCCCCACTCTTTTCGATGACGGGCATACTCCTGATGGTTGCGCGCCATAGGCTCATGGTGCGAAGTACCCATCATCACACCCATACGGTCGGCAGTCTTCAGATTTTCGGGATCATCGGCATAGAAAGCCCATCCCCACATGGCAGGCCACAGATAGTTACCCTTCAAACGGAGAATCAACTCGAACACCTTCTCATAGAACAGATGCCCACCGTAATCAGTACCAAAGGTATTCTTGACCCATGTAGTCAGACAAGGCGCCTCATCATTCAGAAACAGACCACGATAACGCACGGCAGGCTCGCCATCAGTGAATACACCTTTCTTTATATAGAGAGTAGCATGTTTTTCCACAGGCACATCAGCCCAATAATACCAAGGCGACACGCCCAGCTGCTTGGAGAGTTCATAAACGCCATATACCGTACCACGCTTATCACTACCGGCAATCACCAGTTGCTGACCGATGGTCTTGATGATATACTTCTCGGTCTTACCTTTCAAATCACGCAACTCTCCCTGCTTCACCCATTGGTCAATCTGCGGATTCACGCCAACGGTACCTACCAGAATTTCGGCAGCATCAGAAAGCGTAGCAGCCTTACCCGTCACCTTGCCGAAATCCGACAAGAGATTACCAACCGCCAACTGCACACAACTATGCTCCTTCTGACTCACCGAAACAGTGTACTGTCTCAGTTGCCACATCTCAGAAGAGGGTTGGAAGAACACAAACTGATCGGTTGCCTTAACACACAAAACATATGCCCAAAAAGCAAAAACCATCAGTGATTTTAACAAAAAATGTCGTTGAATCATATGCGCTAATGTTACAAATTATATATATCCGATGCAAAGGTAGGCCTTTTTAGGCACTAAAATTACTATAAATGTATCAAAAAGTTTAATATTTGTAACATTTGTTTGTTACAAAACGAAAAATACCTTATCTTTGCAACATATAACAAAATTAAAGCAACTAACGATCAATAAAATACTAACAAAACAATGCGAGTTAAGTTTCTACTGTTACTAACTTCATTTATCTTCTCAACGAGTGCTTTCGCCCAAAGGGGAAAGTTCTTTAGTACGGACAATCAATTATTGTCGAGCAGTTTCGTCACCCAAGTGTACCTTGACAACGAAGGATTTATCTGGGCAACCACCCGTAATGGCATCAATCGCTATGATGGTTACCAGTTCCGCGTTTTCAGAAAAGAGAATCTGCACGACCGTTCGCTGGCCAGCAACTATGTGAACAGCATGATGCAGGACAGCAAAGGTACATTCTATTTCGGTATGTACGGTGGTCTGCAGACCTGGGATGGCAACCAGTTCCATCAAGTGGTCATGCTGGACAAGGACGGCAACAAAGGCCACTGTTTCCCCAACTGTTTCTTAGAGCGCAAGAATGGTGATATCCTGACTGGAACCTCTGGACTGGGTATCCTGAAATTCAAGAACCAGCATACCGCCATACAGGAGAAAGGCCCTCTGGCTACCATCCATACCGTAAACGGCATGATTGAAGACAGAAGAGGTACGCTGTGGATAGCTACCGACCACATGGGTCTCATCTCATACGACGGCAAGACCATGAAACGCCACCTGACAGACAAGGCCGACCAGGTATTCGTATGTCTGGCCGAAGGTAAGGATGGCGTCATCTATGCCGGCACCGTGAATAGTGGCGCCTACCGCATGCAGGGCGACACCTTTGTACATATTGAAGAAACCGGCAACAACTCGGTTTCCGCCCTCTATTGCGACCACGATGGCATGATTGTGATTGGTTACGACGGAAAAGGTGTTGCCCTTTTCGACCCCCGCACCAAGGAACTCATCAACAACCCGTTCTTCTCGCTTGAGGTCGACCTCACTATCAGTAAGGTCTATTCCATCACAGAAGACAAGAGCGGCAACCTGTGGTTAGGACTGCTTCAGAAGGGTATCTTCATGCAGCCCATCAACTTCAAAGGCTTCAACTACATGGGGCATAAGTTAGGTGCCCGTAACATCCTGGGCTCGTCCTGCGTGGTCAGCGTTTGCATGGACAGCAAGCAACGTATCTGGGTAGGTACCGACAAGGATGGTGTGTATTGCTACGATTACAACACCAAGGCTGTCAAACACCTGAAGGACCAGTTCCCATCGGTGGTGATGGCATTAGCTGAAGGATTAGACGGACGCATCTGGGTAGGCAGCTACCGCGAAGGCATCGGCTGGATCGACCCTGTCAGCTTCCAGTATCACCGTATTCCGTTCCCCCAGGATCCGCATCTGATTGTGATGGACGTCGCCGTCAGCAACGATGGTTATCTGTGGTTGGCCACCATGAGGCACGGTGTGGTCAAGATGGATGCTAAAGACGGCCGTATCGTCGCCACCTATAAGATGAAAAACGGCGCCGACAAGGACAGAAAGATGAACTGTATCAGCAACGACTATATCTCACAGGTTCATCTGTCGCCCGACGGCAAACGTATATATGCCTCAACCACAATGGGACTGTGCTGTCTGGACCTGATTGAGAACAGCTGGACCAAGACTTTTGGCACCAACTGTCTGAACTACAGCATGCCCATCAGAGTGACACGCGAATATGATGGTAAACTCTGGTACGGTACGAACGAAGGTCTGTATTGCTATGATCTGGTAAGCCACAAGACCAAGCGATATACACGTGAGGACGGACTGGCCGATAATGGTATCGCCACCATCGAATGCGACCCACAAGGCCGACTCTGGATAGGAACCGACCATGGCCTGAGCTGTTTCTCCCCGAAAACCAACATCTGGCAGAACTATTTTGCTGACGACGGTCTTCAAAGCAACGAGTTCAGCGACGGTGCATCCTTTATTTCCGCCAGCGGCATACTGGCCATGGGCGGAACGGCTGGCGTCTCTTGGTTCGACTCTAACCGTATCACCCCCAGCAAATGGGAAGCAGAGGTTAAACTGACCTCCTTTGCCATCAACGGCCAGCAAGTGAACAGAGCCACCCGTTCAGGCAACTATCTGGTTACCGATACGGCCATCATCGCCAGCAACCGTTTTGAACTGAGCTACAGCGATAATACGTTCTCTATCCAGTTCTCAACGCTGACCTACGAGAATCCCGAACACATTTCCTATTTATACAGCATCAACGGCGAGCCATTCAACCGTCTGCAACCAGGCGAGAACATCCTGACCCTGTCGCACCTGCCACAAGGCACCTACCGTTTCAGAGTGAAGGCCGAACGTAACAACATCGAGACGCCGCTCAGAGAGTTCACCGTGGTCATCCACAGTCCTTGGTACCGTTCGGCATGGGCCTATTTCTTCTATGCCATCGTGATCGGACTCTTCATCTGGCAATACCTGGCTTATCGCCGTCATAAGGAACAGGACCGGCTGCGCCTGCAGGCCCATATCCATGCCGAAGAGATGGGCGAGGCCAAGCTACGCTTCTTCATGAACATGAGTCACGAGATCCGTACGCCTATGACGCTGATTATCACGCCATTGCTCTCGCTAATCAAGAACGATGACGATCCCAACCGAAAAGGTGTCTACGAGACCATCAGACGTAACGCAGAACGTATTCTCAGTCTGATCAACCAGATGATGGACCTGCGTAAGATTGACAAGGGACAGATGCAGATGCGCATGCGTGAAACCAACCTGGTCAGCTTCGCAAAGGATATCTACAACCTATTCGATAGTCAGGCGAAATCCAAGCAGATTAAGTTCCTCTTCAATTTCGACGAGGAGAAGATTCCCGTTTGGATAGACCGTCAGAACTTCGACAAGGTCTTTATGAACGTGCTGTCAAACGCCTTCAAATACACGCCTACCGGTGGTGAGATCGGCATCAACCTGACTCACAACAGCCAGTCGGCTACCATTGCCATCTACGACAATGGCGAATCCATCCCCGAAGACAAGCTCAACAAGATCTTCGACCGCTTCTACCAGACTCCGAATTCAATCAACGACCGCTATGTAGGTACCGGTATCGGTCTCGACCTGACACGTTCGCTCGTTGAGCTCCACCACGGTACCATCACCGTCCACAACCTGGAGAAAGGCTGTGAGTTTGTCATCAACATCCCGATGGGCAACAGTCACCTGTCTCCTGAGGAGATCATACTGGCAGAAGAAGAAGAGAATACCGACACCATCACACCGGAACAGTTGCTGGAAGAGGTACAGGAGAGCGAGGAGCCAACACCTATCCAGGAGTTGAAGCCCGCTAACAGCAAGATGACACTGGTGATTGCCGAGGATGATGAAGAGATCCGTAACTATCTGGATAGAGAACTCTCGACCGACTACGATGTCCATATCTGCACCAACGGTCGTGAGGCCTTAGGCGAAATCATCCGTTGCAAGCCCGACCTGGTGATGAGTGATATCATGATGCCGGAGATGGATGGTAACGCGCTCTGTTCACGTTTGAAGACTAACCCGAGCACCAACTCTATCCCTGTCGTCCTGCTGACAGCCAAGAACCGCGACGAGGATAAGCTGGAGGGCTTGGAGGCAGGTGCCGACGCCTATATCGTCAAGCCATTCAATATGGATATCCTGCGCCGCACTATCATCAACCTGATCAATAAGAACCGTATGCTGCGCCTGAAATACGAGCGTAACGACGATCTGGAAGAGCAGGTTGACGAGATTCGTCTCAAATCGCCCGATGAGAAGTTGTTGGAGCGTATCATGGAGTGTATCAACAAGAATCTGAACAACTCCGACCTGAGTGTGGACATGATTGCCGACACCGTTGGTATCAGCCGTGTACACCTGCACCGTAAGATGAAAGACCTGACGGGCCAGACCCCCCACGATTTCATCCGTAACATCCGCCTGAAGAAGGCAGCGCAGCTGCTGGCTAATCAGGGCATGAACGTCACCGAGGTGATGTATGCCTGCGGATTTGCCAACTCGGCTTCGTTCTCTACTGTATTCAAGAAGTTCTATGGTATGTCACCACGTGACTACATGAAGGAACACGAACAACGCTAATCGTGAAAAGTAGGAGGTCATAATGAGAAGAATAGCGACCATCGTTCTTGCCTTATGCTGCTTGCTGGGCCTGCAAGCCCAGAATAATCGCCAGGAGGTACTCAGGGTGTATAACTGGGGTGATTATATCGGCGAAGGGGTTATCGACATGTTCGAGAAATGGTACCAGGATGTCACTGGCCATCCCATCAAAGTGGAATATATAACCTATGACTATCCAGAGGACTGTTTCACACAGATCCTGTGCGGTCAGGCCCAGGTCGATGTCTTCTGTCCTCCCGATTATCTCGCCGAGCGTATGATGAAACACAAGATGCTGCATCGCATCGACACCAGCTTTGTAGAGAAGGGTATCCCCAACTGGATGAATGGCACCTCGCCTTTCATCGACGATCTCTTGCAGCATATCGGCGAGGCCCAGGGCATTGTCGCCAAGGACTACACCATAGGTTATCTGTGGGGCAACACCGGCGTGCTCATCAACACCAAATACGTAAACCCCGAGGATGTCTATAGCTGGAAATTCCTGTTCGACCCCAAATTCCGCGGTAAGGTCATCATGAAGGACTCGTTCAGCGACATCTATAATATCTTCATCAACTACGCCTTCTACGACGATATCAAGGCTGGCACCACCAACCGCAACCTACTGGCAGCCTATCTGACCAACCGCAACATCGCCATCGTAGAAGACCTGCTGAAGCAAGCCCGACCACAGATGAAGAGCTTTGCCGTAGAAGACGACAAACGTCAGATGCAGGATGGCAAGGAATGGATGACCTTGACCTGGAACGGTGATGCCAAGTGGGCCATCGACGAGGCCGGCGACAAGCTGCAGCTGCAGTATATCGTACCGATAGAAGGCAGCGACTGCTGGGCCGACTGCTGGGTCATCCCCACCAGTTGCCAGAATGTGCAGGCCGCCAGCTATTGGCTGAACTTCATGTGCCGTCCCGACATTGCCCTGCTCTGCATGGCAGAGACCGGCTACAGCTCGGCCATTGCCACACCAGAGATTCTGGAGGCCGTCACCGACAACAGCCTCCAGCACACCATCGACCTCAGCTATTTCTTCGGTCCTGAGGCCACAGCGGTCCATGTGGACAGCATCATGTATCCGGATAAGGATGTCATCAGCCGATGCAGTTTCCTCCGCGACAGCGGCGACCGTCAGGAGGTGTTACGCGAGATATGGGAAAAGGTGAAGGATACGTCTGTTGACAATTTCTGGAGTTATGCCACAATAGTCGGTATAGCACTCCTATTGATCATAGCAGCCATCTTATTGATTCATAGAAAAATGACCACCACTAAAAAGTGATGGCCATTTTTTTCAGGTCTTGATCCAGCGAGCTGGTACCGTAGAGTATCTCATACTGTCCGGGCTTGGTTCGCATGGTATTGGTCTCTGCATCCCAGAACTCAAAGCTCTTCGGTGTCAGTGTCAGCTTGGCTGTTGCTGTCTGACCGGCTTTTACTTCTACACGCTGGAAGGCGCGCAGCGACTTCAGCGGACCATCCTGGTCGCTCAGGTCGCGGATATACAGCTGTACCACCTCTGTACCGTTCTTCTTACCGGTATTGGTCACGGGGATAGTCACCTCGTAGTTTCCTTTCTCACCAGTCAACTGGGCCTCGCCCACCTCGAAGGCGGTATAGCTCAGACCATAGCCGAAGGCAAAAAGCGGATCATTGAAATAACGATAGGTACGCCCCTTCATCGAGTAGTCCTCATAGTCGGGCAGCTGCTGGGTATTCTTATAGAAGGTAACAGAAAGCTTGCCTGAGGGGTTGTAATCGCCAAAGAGCACGTCGGCAACGGCTGTACCACCCTCCTGACCGGCATACCAGGCCTGCACGATGGCATCGCAGCTCTCGGTCTCCGGCTGCAATGCAACTGCCGAACCCGAACAGTTCACAAAGATCACCTGCTTACCGGCAGCCTTCAGCGCCTTCAGGAACTCACGCTGCACCTTCGGCAACTCGATATTGGTACGGTCGCCGCCCTTGAAGCCCTCGATATTGACAGGCATCTCCTCACCTTCCAGGCTGGGTGCGATACCACCGCAGAAGATCACCTTGTGGATCCCCTTCAGCTGAGCGATGGTCTGCTGATAGTCGATAGGCAGTTCACGGGCCACGTCAATCTTCATCGAGGCGCCCCAGGTCTTCACGGTCTGGAAGCGTACCTCAATCTTAAATGCCTGTCCCTTCTCGGCCTTCAGGACGGTACGGGTAGGTGTGGCACGCCAGATATGATGTGTGAACTTCTTCTCGCCGTTGACATAGAGTTCGAAATGACCGGTACTCTCCACGTTCACCACATATTCGCCAGCCTCCTTGGGGGTAAAGGTGGTCTCGTACTTAGCCGAGAAATCCTCGATAGGCAGGTTGGGTGCAAACACATGCATACCGGCAGTGGTCACATTCACAGGCTTGGTATAGTATTCGGTGGTAAAGGGCTTACCCTTCATCTCGGTATTGTTCCAGAAGGTACCCTTCAGTCCCTTCTTACCGTCGGGTGCGGTACACTCCGAGGCGATATGGCACTCCATCACGCGGTCGTTGGTCAGGTCACAACCCGGCAGGTACAGCAGTTTCTTCTGCTTACCCTTGATACCATCGAGGATGGTGATGGTATGGTTTGGTGTTCCGTTATAGTTACCCCACATCATCGGTTCGTTATGGGCATTAGGACCTATCACGGCAATCTTCTCGGCATTCTTCTTCAGTGGCAGGATACCATCCTTGTTCTGCAACAGCACGATGGTCTGACGCGCCATATCGAGCGCTACCTGTGCCGAAGCCTTGGTCGACATGGCAGAATAAGGAATCTTCGACCACTCTACCAGTGCAGGATCATCCATCTCACCCAGGTCGAAACGACCTTCGAGCAGACGGATCACGTGCTTATCAACCTCAGCCTCTGTAATCAAACCACGACGTACAGCCTCGGGAATACTACGATAGGCATAGCCATAGCCGCACTCCACATCCGTTCCTGCCAGGGTAGCCTTGGCCGAAGCGGTCACCGGCGACGAACTGCTCTTATGCGAGGTATAGAAGTCACTCACAGCACCACAGTCGCTCACCACGAGGTACTTGAATCCCCACTCATCGCGGAGAATCTGCTGCAGCAAACGGTTAGAGCCGCAACAAGGGTCATCGTCCAGGCGCTGGTAGGCACACATCACCTCACGCACATTGGCATCCTGTACCAGGGTCTTGAAAGCAGGCATATAGGTCTCCCAGAAATCACGGACAGGCACATCGGTCAGATTGGCCGAGTGACGGGTATATTCCGGTCCGCTATGAACGGCATAGTGCTTGGCACAGGCCCAGAGCTTACGGTACTTCGCATCCTCAGGTCCCTGCAGACCTCTGACCACCTGCACACCCATCACACTGGTGAGATAGGGGTCCTCGCCATAGGTTTCCTGTCCACGTCCCCAACGGGGGTCACGGAAGATGTTCACGTTCGGTGTCCATACCGAGAGGCTACGCATCTTCATGTCCTCACCTTTCAGGTCGTACATACGGTGGTTGTACTGGGCACGGAATTCGGTACTGGCAATGTCGAACACCTTGTACAGCAGGTCGGGGTTAAACGAGGCTGCCATCCCCACCGGCTCAGGGAAATTAGTCACATTTCCCATGTTAGCGGCACCATGCAGTGCCTCACTCCACCAGAAGAACTTCTTGATACCCAGACGGGGGATAGACGGACTCTCGTCGAGCATCAGCTGGGCTTTTTCTTCAAGGGTCAGTCTGCCGCATAGATCTACGGCTCTCTCCTTAGCAGAAAGGTTAGGATTCTGATAAGGCCATGTCTGTGCCGAGGCCGAAACGCCTGCACAGAACATCATTGTTAGGAATAGTTGATACTTCATTGATATGTATATTAATTGGTCAATTCTCGCTGTACACCTTATATATATTACCAGGCGCGGTATGGATGTCATACTCATACACCTGCTTGACAGGCCGCAGCTGGAAGTCCTTCAGTTCTGGCGACTTCAACGGCTCACGGATCACAGCCGACCTCAACAGGTCGTTATCGCACGCTCCTTGGGCTGGTGTCAGTCCGACTCCCTTCAGAGGCACGTAAGAACGCAGTCGCAGGGTGCCGCCGATCTTCGAGACGATGGTAGCCTCTGTGAGTGTGCCCTGCGCCCATTTCATGTCAACCGTAAAGGCGCCTCGGGCCTGCAGGCCTTTCACCTCTCCTTCCTTCCAGGCGTCGGGCAGTGCCGGCAACAGATGTACAGCACCGTCATGGCTCTGCAGCAACATCTCACAGATACCAGCCGAGCAACCGAAGTTACCGTCAATCTGGAAAGGCGGATGGGCATCAAACAGGTTGGGATAGGTACGTCCATCAGGGAATTCGCCGGCCTTGCTGTCATCGGGCAGCAGATGGAGCATATTCTTGATAATCTGGAAGGCATGGTTGCCATCGAGCATACGCGCCCAGAAATTGATTTTCCATCCTAAGCTCCAGCCCGTAGCCATGTCGCCACGCTGGTTCAGCGTGTTGGCAGCTGCGGTAAAAAGTTCCGGATGTGTAAAAGGTGAAATCTGATTCGAAGGATAGAGTCCATACAGATGTGAGATATGACGATGCTCGTCCTTGGGGTCATCAGCATCAATCAGCCACTCCTGCAACTGTCCATGCTTACCTATCTGCATCGGTGCCAACTTTTCAATAGCGCGTCCGAGCATGGTGGTATAGACCACATTCTGGTAGCCTAATATCTGATGAGCTCTCAGCGTGCTGGTCAGCACATCAAACACAATCTGGTTGTCCATGGTCGAGCCAGCCGTCACTGTGGTTCCCTTACCCATCGGTCCATGTTCCGGCGACACCGTAGGCACGGTAACCAACCAGCCTGCAGCCTGTTTCACCTCACCGTTCTTCGGGTATTCCTGCAGATACGACAACAGGAAATCAGCAGCACCTTTCATCACTGGGAAGAAAGCCTCTAAGAAGCGTTTGTCGCCAGTAAACAGATAGTGCTGCCACAGATGGGTGGTCAGCCAGGCGCCTCCCGTTGGGAACATGCCCCATGTGGTACCATCCACAGGTCCGGCAATACGCCAGAGGTCGGTATTATGGTGCGCCACCCATCCCGGACAATCATACATGGTCCTGGCAGTCTTGGCACCCGTCACACTCAGATCACGGATCATCGAGAACAGAGGCTCCTGGGTCTCTGCCAGATTACCCACTAATGCCGGCCAGTAGTTCATCTCGGTATTGATATTAATGGTATATTTCGAATCCCATGGGGCATTCTGCTTGTCGTTCCACACGCCCTGCAGATTGGCAGGCTGTCCACCAGGCTGCGACGACGAGATCAGCAGATAGCGGCCATACTGCATCATGAGCGACACCATGTCGAGGTCGCTACCGTCGAACGCAGCCAGACGCTTGTCGGTCTCCATCTCTGATTGAGCCGACTGGGGGAACGACAGCGATACACGGTTGTACTGTTCCTGATATCTCTGCAGATGACGCTTCAGCAGCTGTCGGTAGCTCTTGCCATGAAGCGACTGCATCGTGAGATTGTTCTTATAGATGGGATCGCCACTGATATCCTTATAATTCACGTAGTTGGTAGCTGCCGTGATCAGAATGGTGGCAGTAGTAGCCCTACGCACCTGCATGGTATTATCGGTATCCACCACGCTGCCATCCGCCAGCACTTTTACACGCACCTCAGCTTTCAGTTTGCCAGGAATACCCTCGTGGTCTACATTCTGAATCAGGTAGCCATGCTCGTTCTTGGCCACAGCGCCACCTTCTGCCACCTGATTGTCGCGGGTATATGACACCTCGAAGTTCAAGGCCTTTTTCTTGTCAGCCGTCACACGGATGATGATGGCATTATCGGCCTGCGAGGCAAAGACCGTACGCTCATACTTCACCCCATCCACCTCATAGGTCGTGGTGTTCAGCGCATCGGTCAGACTCAGCTCACGACGATAGTTAGTTGGTGCAGCTTGTCCCTGAAAATCGAATACCAGCTTCAGTCCCCCCATGGGCAGGTATTTCTGCCCGTGAGGCCCTTTAAAGAAAGTACGCTCTATTACGTTATGCGCCTCTTTCTCCTTACCTTCGAAAATCAGCTTGCGCACCTCCTGAAGCCTGTTCTTCGCCGCAGGACTGTTGTTGTTGTGCGGCGAGCCACTCCAGAAGGTCTCTTCGTTCAACTGTATCTGCTCTACATCAGTACCGCCAAAGACCATGGCGCCTAAGTGAGAATTACCCACAGGCAGGGCCTCGAGCCAGTGACTGGCAGGCTTGCTATACCACAACTTATGTTGCTGAGCACTCGCTACGATTGCAAGACAAAATGCAATCAAAATGGTTACTAATCGTTTCATTCTGTTACTATAGGTTTGTTTTTGGGCACAAAGATACAAATAAGTAAGTAGAATACCAAATATTATTTCACTTTTTATATTTTAAAGAAAAACCCTGGGACAAGAAACGCTTTTCTTGGGTCCCAGGGAAGGAAAAACTACTAACTACTAATATAACTAAAACAATTTTAACCGATTCTTCTTTTATCTGGGTGCAAAGTTAGTGCAATTTTGCGAAAGTCACTTATTGTTATGTTACAATTACTTTCTTATTTGTTTCAACCTTATAAAAACTGCACTTTTTTAGCACTTTTTCCTATTTAAAGAGGCTCTGTGCCATCTTTTCCAGGCAACGGCGCCAGGTCAGGAACTCGTGTGCTGTGCCCTCAGAAACCAGACCTTCGGCTTTGAATCCGGCAGCCTTCAGTGCCTCAACGCTCTTGTTGATACCCTCTGGGTTCTCCTTGTCGCCACATCCTTCGAAGATATACTTCACAGCCTTGGGGTCCTTGATCTCCTCGGGCATATAGGTACCGCCACTCAGCAGTCCCCAGTAACCGAACATCTCAGGACGGCGCAGAGTGATGAGCTTAGTTTCCATACCACCCATCGACAATCCGGCCATAGCACGATTCCACTTGTCGGCCTTGGTCAGGAAATTCTTATCGATAGTAGGAATCAGCTCGTCGATGAGCACCTTCTCAAACTCCTCTGCAGTAAACTTACCGATGGTACCGAACTTAAAGTCGTTGGTCAGTCCATAGGCCATTACCACGATGAATGGCTTGATTTTACCGTCGGCAATCAGGTTATCCATGATGAGTCCTGCCTTACCCTGTACAGGCCAGCTGGTTTCGTTCTCACCCCAACCATGTTGCAGATACAGAACTGGATAACGCTCCTGTGTCATCTTACCATTCTTACCTTTTACCAACTTGCCGTAACCGTAAGGCAGATAAACATTGGCAGTCTGCATCTTACCTGTGCTCTCGCTCCAGAAGGTTACCTGCTGGATGTTACCATGGTTGATATCCTTGCGATAAGCATAGAAGTCCTGATCCTTGGCAGGAATCTCGATACCACTCTCCCAACGGCAAGAACCGAAGTAATTGTGTGTGCCGGGATCGTTGAACACGCCACCATCGATAGTCAAGTGATAGTAGTGGAATCCAGGATCCATCGGACCCTCAGTAGTACCGGTCCAAACACCATCCTTATCCTTGCGCAGTACGGTACCGCCACGGCCACCAAGACCCAGGCTGACGATGACCGACTTGGCATCGGGAGCCACCACACGGAAACGGGCATACCCCTCTGAGTTCACCATAGGATACTGCTGTCCAGGCTGATTCATGGGGTTGGGCACGAAGTCCTCTTTGGGCTTGCGGTTATCCATAGCGGCATCAAAGTCGCGGATAATCTGCAGCGAGCGCTTAGCCTTGAAGTTCTCGTCGAAAGGCAGTGGGTGGTTGTTCACACCCAGCCAAGAATCCTTATCACTCAGGTTCCAGAAGGTCACGTTCTTAATCACATCCTTGTGCTTGCGGAAGATCTTGAACAAACGGGCATACTGATCCTCCTGCAGTGTCTGCATATAAGCTGGCTGTGGTTTAGCCTCGCCACGCGAGAACATCAGCTGACCACCGCTCTCAGTATTGGTACGCAGATCCAACTCTGTAATATGGATAGTGTTTACAATCTCGCTGAAACGGTTGATAGCCTTTTCCAGCTGCTCCTCATCAGGGAAGTAGATATTGTAGTGGCCCTGCATGCCGATACCATCAATGGGCACACCAGCCTCCTTCATCTTCTTCACCATATTATATATACGCTCACGCTTGCCATTGTCGATGGTGCTGTAGTCATTGTAAATCAGCACACCTGTTGGGTCGGCCTCGCGTGCAAACTCAAAAGCCTTAGCAATAAACTCGTCGCCACACAGCTTAAAGTGACGGCTCTGACGATAAGGACTGGCTGGAACCATCTTGCCATCAACAAACTCGAATGGACGACCATCATCGGCCATAGCCTCATTAACTACGTCCCAAGCATAAACCACATCCTTATAGCGGTTAACCACGGTGTGGATATGCTCGCGCAGGCGCTGGTAGAATACCTCTTTCTTGACGGGCTTACCCTTCTTGTCGGTAAACATCCAGTCGGCAAACTGTGAGTGCCAGCACAGACAGTGACCACGCATCTTGATACCGTTTTCACGACAGAAGTTGGCGATGCTGTCGGCTAAGCCAAAGTTCCATACACCCTCTTTGGGATGAATCTCGCCTGGCTTCCAAGCATTCTCGGCAGTCACGCTATTGAACTGCTTTTTGACAATGGCAGTCTGAGCAGGATCCGAGATGTTGAACTTGTTTACAGCCACACCGATAGTGAAATAGCCTTTATAGGCATCTTTCAGTCCGGGACCCTCGCTGTAATCCACGGGACGTCCCCACTGTGCCGATGCTGTCAGGCTACCGGCGATAAGCGATAACGCTAAGAATAGTTTTTTCATATTTGCTAATTCGTTTTCTGTTATTAATTATCGGCTGCAAAGTTACGACATTTTCCCTTACCACCCTATTTCAAGTGTATCACATACTTTATTATCTGTATCATATCTCCGCATCAAGCCGTCATGACCAAAGAAAAAGGTCTGTGAATATTTGGTGGATTGGAAAATAGTTCGTACTTTTGCAGATACGATTATTTACCTATCAATTATTAATCAACAATCAAAATGAAACAAAAAGTTTTTTTAGCAATTGCATCTATGATGCTTTTAGCTGTATCCTTCGTATCTTGTAGCAAGAGTGAACATGAGAACAAAGAAGAAGTAAAAGACTGGCGTCTGATTTCCATTCAGTACAGCAACTCATCCGGCAATAGCCATCAGGATGCCTTAAGTTACGACGCTGCCGGGAAAATAGTCAAGTGGGAGCAATATCAGAATGGCAATTGCTACACAAATAACTATTCTTATGCAAACAACAAGATAACCATAGATATCGGAACCTTCCAATACGAATGTACGCTTAATAACGGGCGTATAAGTCGACAAGAAAGAATGACTCGTGAGCCCGATATTAAAGACTACGAATATGATGCCAAAGGTTACCTATCAAGAAACTATCCTCTCTCGGTGGAATGCGAATGGAATAACGAGCTTCTAACGAAAATGGCATGGGGGGCTATATCTGAATACACCTATACCAATATCCCCAACAACATTCCTTTTATCATAACCCATAGCGATGCGATTCTGGAGTGGCAAGGCTATTATGGAAAAAGAACGAAATACCTGCCATCGAAAGAAACACGATACACTTATTACAGTTCTGCAGGAGGAAGTCCTACATCAGAAAAACCACTGGTATGCTATGAGTATGTCGACTACGAATACACGGTGTCTGAGGGATTGGTAAAGGAAGTGAAATGCACAACGCACACCACCAATGACTTAGGCGGACTCACCAAAATAGGCGTTTATACCGACAACTGGAAATTCGAATACGAGCCCATCCGTTAGCATCATTCCAAGGAATGGGGTCGGAGAAAATGATCAGATTCTCCGTCCTATGACTCTCCGACCCCGTGGCTCTTAGAGAAAAAATTGACACATTATTGATCGTTTTTTGGATATCGTAGGGGTGACTGAAAAACTGCGAGTTAATTCAAACGATAAAACGAGCTGGCTCATTTTATCAATCGAATTAACTCAGCATAAAAATCGACCTAATTTACTTAAGCCAGCAACCATAATAAAAAGTTCTTACAAGCATCAGAGATAAAAATTAAACTGACCATAGACCGACATCGCTCCAGATAGCAATAATGGTAGTAATAATTTCTGTTTTATATAAAACAGTCATGGTGAAAATGTTGAATCAAAATCTCCGCAACTGCCTGATATTCAGAAACAAAAGCCACCGTTTTGATACTCTTTGAGGTGGTGATGGTGACGTGTATTACAAACTTTTTATAGAATAAAAATCTACCACTTTTTTCTCGCGCGTATGTAGGTTGTGTTTATACGTCACCATTGTCACCCTAAAAATAGTATAAATCACTATGAATCAATAAGTTAAATCATATTATTTAAAAACGTCATTTTTCTAAAAAAGAAAAAAAATGGAGGATGATGTTGTATCTTTGTACTTCTTAAGGCAAGCGAGCCGCAGATAGGTCAGTTTAGGGTTGTCCAAGCGTCATCTTCCACTCGTTCCGCAGTCATCTTCGCATCGTTCCTCAGTCAGCTTAGAGGGGGAAAGTGACTGGACTACGACCGCAAGTTGACTTGCCTTCGAACCATAGTTGCGTCATGCACGACCCATAGTTGACCCTGTCGGCGAGCAACAGAAAGAAATCAATCAAAGGGTCGGTTCTTGTGATTATTCTAATCGGGGATGGGGTCGGAGAAAGCGATTACCTTCTCCGGCCCCTTCATAGTTTCTCACTTATAAAGGAGGGGATTATTTCTTGAACAGATGGGGGATGAACTCGTGGAGGCCGCGGCGCCAGGTGAGCCATTCGTGGGCGGTGCCCTTCGACTCGTTGGCTTCGACCTTAACACCTAACTCACGGAGCTGTTTGACGATGTCGGCACTCTTGATGAAGTCCTGCTCGCCCCAGTTCATATACATGTAATGGATCTGCTTGTTGAAGGTATCGGCATTGGCAAACACACCATCGTAGGCGGTCTTCACGTCGAGACCGAAGATAGCACCACTGAAAGTGCCGAGCCAAGCGAACTTGTCGAGGTTGGTGAGCACCACGTCGAACGTCTGATGACCACCCCACGACAGACCTGCCATGGCACGGTTCTCACGATCGCTCTTGGTACGGAAGGTCTTGTCGATATAAGGAATCAGATCGTTCAACAAGACGGGATAGAACGAGGCACCATACTGCGAACGGCCCTGCTCGTTAGAGGCGCCACTGGCAAAGTTGAACGGCGCCTTGACATCGCCACTCTCCATGACCACAATCATCGGCACAGCCTCGCCCTTGGCAATGGCGTTGTCCATGATATGCTGCATGTGGCCCTGCTTGCTCCAACCGGTCTCGTCCTCACCCATGCCATGCTGCAGGTAGAGCACAGGATAGCGTTTCTTGGCATTAGCCTTGAGCTCGTATTCGGCTGGGGTATAGACCATGGCATGACGCCACGTCTGCTGTTCGTTGCTATAATAATAGATGCTGCGCACCTGACCAGCAGGCACGCCCTGCTGTGGACGGTAGTAGTCGCCCTCGGCAGCCTCAGGAATCTCGATACCACCTGCCTCGCGGTTACAACCGAAGAAGGTCTCGGTAGCAGGATCGATGAAGCGCACACCATTGATCTCCATGAAATAATAATGGAAACCGACAGGCAGTGGATCGGTCACCGCCATGAAGTTACCCTTACCGTCGGGCTGCATATCGTATTTCTTATTGCAGATATCCACAATCACCTTGCGGGCCTCGGGGGCAGCAATGCTGAAGTAGGCACGGCCCTGCTTATCGACCTTGGGGAACTCATTGCCGGGCACAGTGGTCTCGGCGATGAAAGCATCGGCAGGCACCTCGATACGCTTGGGCATCTCAATATGCGGACGCTTGGGTTCGAAACCTAAGTTACGGGCTACAGCCTCGCCATAACGACAGCCCAACTCACGATAGCCGGCAGCATCGAAATGCAGACGGTCGGGACCATTGGTACAATCGTCGGAAGAGATGACCTGTGAGGTGTGGAGCGTCAGAGGCAGCTCGTCGATCTGCTTCTTACAGCCGATGCAGACACCCTTGCCGCCAGCCTGTACGATATTGCCGGCATAGAGGGGCACATCCTCGGGCTTGAGCTGCAGGTCGCCACAGAGGTTGTCGTACACCTGCTTCACCATACCAGCCCACTTAGGATCGCCGGTATTGGTCTCGCCCTGGTGCATCAGGATACCCTTGATGACACCATCCTTCTGGGCCTTCTTGGCCAGAGTAACCAGGCGCTCGTAGGGGTTGTTGTCATAAGCTGCCAGCATGCCCTTCATCCAGTTGGGGGCTGTCTTGACATAGCTCTTTATGCTATCGGGCAGGAAGCCTTTGATGTCGATACCACCGATAGCGACATGGATGACACCAATCTTGATGTTCTCGGGCAGCGATGCCACAAGGGTACGACCGAACCAGTCGGCAGGTGTCAATCCGGTGTTTGGACGGCAGAGCGGAGCCGAAGCCTCGCACCACTCGCCCATCTTACGCCCTTTGTCGGGGAAATCGACAGCAGGCATCAGGAGGAAGCGGGGACCCGGACTGGCCAGATCCTGAGCCTCAGGACGGGCTGCACCTTCCATGTTCGACTGTCCGAAACAGAGGAAGATGTAGAAGTTCTCATCGACGGGCTTCACCTGTTCGGCGACAGCCTTCTTTTTGGGGGCGGCTTTTCGTTTCTGAGCCGACATGCTGGCAGGGAGCACCAACAGTGCAGAGGCCAGCAGGATGGTTTTGATTGTTGATTGTAACATAATACTTATGTGTTGATAAGGAGTTATTTCAAGATTTTCCTGCCGCCCACGACATAGACGCCGCGTGGCAGAGCGTCCCACTGCTGACGGGTACCTACCTTGACACCCTGCAGGGTATAGACGGTCTCGTTATCGGCAGCTCGCTCAACGGTCTGGATGCCAGTGGTGTTACTACCAGCCTTCAGGAAGTCGAAATAGGCGGGAGTATCAAACTTAGCCGATGATGCATCGTGCAGATACTTACTTGTGTACATATTCTTCAGCGTAAAGCCTTGACCTGCTACATATTTGATTTCCCAGACAGCGCCATCAGCTGCGTCCTGACCATACTGTTCATTCAGTCCGAGAATGAAACTGCAGTCGCCATAAATAGAGTAGCCGTTCAGATAGCCAGGACTACCATAAACACTATACTCACTGCCACTCAATGTCAGCAAGCGAAGCAGGTAGCAGCCACTACGACCGGAAATAGCCTCAGCTTTGAACATATAGCCATTGATAGCCTTATCATTAACTACCTGAGTGGCAAGATCGCAACCCAGATTCTGCATCGTAGAACCATAGATCATCTTCACCGTCTCCTTATTCATGATGGCAAATGGCTGGGCAGTGATATCCGACAGACTGCTCAGACTGGTTAGATCACCCAGGTCGAGACCAGTAACCGTGACGGCAAACGACTTTTTCCACTCGGTGCCCTTGATATCGGTATAAGAGACATTGAGCTGCGTCTCGCCACTGGCGAGTGCACAGAGCTGACCGTTCTTCACCGCAGCTACCGCAGGGTTATCGACCGTATAGGTTGCCACGCCCGAGATTTCCTTGGTATGTCCGTCGGCATAGAGTAACTGCAGCGACATCGGTATCTTGTCGCCAAGCATCAGGTCGAACGACTCTTGATCGGCCTTCAACGCCTGAACGGTATAGAAGTCGCCCGTCTCTGCCTCTTCGTCGTCATGAGGCCTGTTCATCTGATAATAGTCGGCATACCAGTCGAAGCAAGCCTTACCGCAGGCCTCTGGATTACCATCGAACGCAGGTGTTACTAACCCATAATTATAGAGAGCATCGAGATCCATGAAATCATGGGGATGCGTGAGGGTCATCGAGATATTGCCGAAATGATCCAGCACAGCCTTGAAAGCCTTACCCCATTTCGAGGTAGAGCCCGTGGCCCAGGTGCCCAGATTCTTATAGACGATATCGCCGAACTCATTACGTTTGATGCTGCCATCGCCATTGGTATCAGGCTCTTTCGGCTCCTTGATAGGACTCCAGTCCACCTCGCTGATCAATATCGGATTGGTATCTACAACGGGTACGGCATCATGGAAACTGGCAATCTTCTGATCAGGATCCGGATTATCGTCGCTACTGTTATACCAACCGGGATAGTCGTGCACGGCATAACCGATATTCTCGCCCTCGATAGGATGCTCTGCATAGCTACGGTAGTTTGACTGGTAGCCAGAGCCTGGAACCCAGATGATACCCGTAAAGCCATTCTCACGGATCTTGTCAACCACCGGCTGGAAGTAGTCGTGCAACGCCTTCGTATCGTCCTGATTGTTGGCGTTCCTGATATTCACAGGCTCATTAGCCAGCTCCAGACTGATCTGTCCGGGATGATCTTTCACAAACTGCTGACTCGAAACGATATCCCAGACCGTTATCAGATACTGCTGATAGTAGTCGCCTACCTTCAGATTGTGAGGACACACGCCGGGAGGGCGCATCACTACAAACAGACCATGATTCATGGCCTTGTCGGCCAGCTTCAGATATAAAGAGGTTAAGTACGTACGCAGACGGGTAGGATTGAATTTCGTGATATCGGCCTCGCCAGTCACACCTTGGGCCTGACCGTCAGAACCGGGATAAACATAAGAACTATTGGGGTCATTGGTCCAGGCTGGGTCCAGATGCAAGCGGAAGATATTGCATTTGGCCTCTTCCATGCCAGCGAACAGCGTTTCAAAATATGGCAGGCATCTCGTTGCGCCAGTAGCGTTATAATTGGTGGGATTCTCCGTCCAGGGCGATCCCCAGCGCCAACCATTAAAATACATGTTGGGCGTGTCCATCACACCGTGGAGCACCACTTGGTTACCATGTTTGTCAACAAGCCATTTTCCTTCAGTGTGGAGCGAGGGCAATGGCTTGACTCCCTGAGCTCCTGCGCCAAGTGCGCACAGAATTGTAATTAGAGTAAATATACGTCTCATGAATGTTTCAGTTTATCAGGGTGCAAAATTACACACTTTCCACCAAACAGCCTTTTTCGCAAGTTACATTTACTTTTGATGACGTATCATACCAACCCTACATACACTTTTTTACCTTGTTTTTGAGTTTATTTAAAATTCTTTTGTATCTTTGCATCCAGAAACATCAATTTCTTGAAACCGAATATGAGACAGACAAAACATTGGATATTCCTGACAATGATCATCGCACTGCTACTGACAGCCTGCGGAGAGGAACAACAGAAAGGTCAGATCAGCGAGGCCGACAAGTTGATTGAAGCCACCCAGAAGACCAGAAAATACACAGAACTGCTGCAAGTGGTTGACAGTCTGGAGACCATCGGCAGCATCACCTCCACCAAAGCATGCTACTGGCGAGGCTATGCCTACGACAAGATGAAACACCAGCGTCTGGCAGAGTACTACTGGAAGGCATCGCTCAACGCGGCTGCCGAATCGACCGATCCCGACGAGATGACCTACTACGCCAGATCGGCAAGCCGACTGGCCAACATGCTCTCCGTGAGAGGTAACTACGAGGAAGGTCTGAACATCAGCATACCGGTTGTGCAGAAACTGGAATCGCTGGATTGCGACAGTACCAGCGACTATCTGAATATCCTGATCTATATAGGCTGTTGCCAGGAAGGCTTAGGCACCAACGAAGGCAATGCTGAAGGATTCAACAAAGCCTACCAGCGACACATGGAGAATATTGAGACCTACCACAACGACCTGGTCTATAAAGACGGTATCACCGGTCTGATCAATATCACCTATAACTATATCTACGCCAAGAAATGGCAGGAGGCACTGAACTGGATCACCCGTTTCGGACAGGTGCTGAGCGAATACGAACAGCGCCTCGACGCCGATGCCGACTATATCGACCGTCAGCTGGCCCGCTATGATATCTACCAGGCCATCGCCCTCGAAGGATTAGGCCGTAGCGAAGAAGCTGCCAAGGCTTATGAGAAGTTCCTGACCACCCAGTTCAGCAACACCCCGAAAGGCCGCATCGATGCCAACGACTATCTGACGACTGCCCACCGGTGGGACGAGGCTGCCGAGAACTACAGCAGTCTGAATGCCATGATGGGCGAGACACCCCAGAACTACTCACTCGAGAATATCGAGAGTCTGGTGCTGAAGAAATACCGCACCAACCTGTTGGCAGGTCGGCGCGACTCAGCCATCCAGGTAGCCATGGATATCAGCAACGCCTTAGGACAGGCCATCACCAAGTCGAAGAACATCGAGAAAGAGGAGTTGGCGGTGATTGTGGATAACGTGGAGAAGATGACTGAGCAGGAGGCCCAGAAAAACCGCAAATACCAAACACTGATTGTCATCGGCTTTGTATGTCTGATACTCTGTATGACCGCGTTTATGGTAGTCCGTCACCGTAAAGCCAAACAGATGGAAGCCCAATACGAGGATCTGCGATACGACTACGACCGCTTGGAGGCCGACACCATCGTGAAAGAGCGCGAGGACTCGGAACTGCGCATCGGCCAGAATATCCAGCAGGTGATGCCACCCAGCCTGATGCCCAAGCACAAGCACTTCGATATGTGGAGCGCCGTCAAGCTCGGACAGATACAGGGCGGTGGCGTGATGGACTTCTGTCTGCGCAACGGCAAGCTGTTCTTCTGCGTTGGTGAGGCAACCGTTGAGGGCGTAAAGGCCTCACTGCTCACCACGCTGGTCAAAGCCCAGTTCCGCACGGCTGCTGCCTTTGAGCCCAGACCCGAGAAAATTATGATGGCCATCAACAGCGCACTGGCCAAGAACGATGAACAAGGTGTTGGCGTACGCCTGTTTGTGGGCGTGCTCGACATCAACAACGGCGTCCTCTACTTCTGTAACGCCAACCACAGTGCACCGCTGTTGGTGAGCAACGAGCTGCACCATCTGCCGGTAGAGCAGAACGTGCCCATCGGCGAGCGCCCCAACTGGAAGTTCGAGGCGCAGGAGACCACACTGTTACCAGGTACGATGCTCTTCCTCAATACCGATGGACTCATCAAAGTGAAGAATGCAGAACACCGCGTCTTCAACGAGAAACGCATGCTGGGCTCTGCCCTGCAGGCCATGAAACTGGACCCACGCCCCAAACCTTTCATCGACAATATGCTTGATGCCGTACAGCACTTTGCCGGCGATTATGAGCAGCGCGATGACATGTCGCTGCTGGCCATCCGGTATAAGGGCGGTGCGAAACTGGAACAGAAGGCTGACGAAGAGCCCGAGCCAGAGACGGAGGTTGAACCCGAGGTACAGCCCGTGGTTGAGCCACAGCAGCCTGAGCCTGAGGTGTTTGAAGCCCCACAGCCCATAGAGGAACCTAAGGTGTACGACGAGCCCGAGTTCTACGACGAACCCGAGATAACCATTGAAGATGCGGAGGCTACTGAAATCTTGTAGCCACCCGCTCCTGACCGTTCAGCTTCCTGGCCGTTTGATAACTGTCGTAGTCAACCGGCTTGGAAGTAAAGTCAGGGATATTAAACGAGTATAACATATTCTGATAATACAGCTTCGGATCACGCTGAGGCAGGAGGAACGGTTTGGCAGCCTTTCCCGTCTTATCAATCGACGCCAGGTAGATCTGGGTATAGAGTCCATTCTCCCGACGACTGGTGAACAGGAACCAACCACTGTTCACGCTCCAGTTATGCCAGCTCTCCGCCCTGTCGCTGTTCACCTCTGTCATCGGCCGCGACACGCCCGTCTGCAGATCGAGCAGCCATAAGTCGGCCTCGGGATGCCATATCGTAAAGTAGCCATAATCCGTCTGGGTGTACATCAGGTAACGCCCATCGTACGAAGGACGGGGCCACGACACACTCTTACCCGTGGCATCGGCACTGACCAGCGTATCCACCTGAGTGCCTAAGGTACCAGTCTGCGCATCGAAGCTGATACGGCACAAACTGTATTTCTCCTGATCGTAATCGGTAGGATAGACCTGACGTTTGGCAGTGGTGAAATAAAGCCACTTGCCATCGGGCGAGAAGGCAGGCGTGTTCTCCGCCCAGTATTTCTTCATGATGATGGTATCGCCCAGCACAGTATGCGTCTCGGTATCATAGACAAACACATCCGACGCGGCATCATAGACCTCAATACGCTTGTTCTTCATATTGGTATGGAACATCTGCGAGGTCTTATTGGTTGAGAACGCACAATAGCGGCCGCCCGGGTGCCAATAGGGATAGACCATCGAGCCACCCAACGAATCGTTCTTGGCTTTGAGCAGTTCGACACGCTCCTTACCCACCACCGTAGCACCATGGCTGCCACGCACATGGAACACAAACTGATCAGGATTGGTACGGTTGGCGGTATGACAGTTCAGGCACTGGTCGGGCGTCTGGGTATTCACTATCAGCGGCTCCTCATCGAAGTTGCTCAGGTTGCGCTGATAGAGTCCCATCCGGCTGTACATCTCGTAGCTGGGCGGAATACGGCGATAGGTGATACCCCAGGCTTCTAATGCCTGCTCACTGACGATCATGGTAAACGGCTGATAGCCAGTCCACTGGCCATCCTTCAGCGCACAGACGGTAAACGTCAGCGCCCCACCCTTGTTCTGCGCCAACAGCTGGTGCCACGCATCGATATCAAAGTCGGCCACATCGCCATTGGCATGCAGATAGCCGCCTTTCGAGCCTGTCACCTCCACGTCGATGGTCTCCACCGCATCGTCGGCCATCACAAAGTTCAATGGCGCAATGTCCGTAGGAATCGTCACCCCCACATAGTCGGGATAGATATCAGGCATCTGGTTCACCTGCTTCACATCGGTTGGCAGACTGCTACAAGCTGCCAGACCGATAGCCAGCAACCAACATCCGACAGCCAACAGCTTCTTAATAGAAGAACATATCATTTCCATGCTCATAAATCTCTTTTAAACGGTGATAATACGGATGATGATCCAGCTGCTGCGGTTGCTCCGCCAGCACTCTCATCCTGCTCGCCCATCCCCGGTAGAAGGTGGTCTGTTCGAGAATGGCGATATACTTCAGTGCCACATCCGTCTGACCGGTGATCAGGTTGGTCTCAACCAGACGGTGTAGCGCTCTTGCACTCTTGTTATGATTAGGGATTGCCTCCATCGCCTCGAACGCCGCACGCTGGGCGATGTTCACCATCCCGACATGCATACACACCTCGCTCATCATGAAGGCCGATGAGATACTACTGAGCGCTTTGGTAGAGAACTCGAAATGGCTGAGCATCTCCTGCTGGTCTATCTGCTGCAGCTGAAACATCGACAGCCCCACCGCATTGCGGATAGCCAACGACTCCGAGCCCTGCTCATGATAGCGGTTCACCACAGCCGACCAGCGCTGCTCACGCACCAGCATGTCGTACGTCATATCCTCGTAGGTGCCGAATTTCGTATCGTCGAGATAATAATCCACGCCTCGCGCCACCTGCTTCAGCGGATAAGGCACCACCCTGGCACTGCCCAGCACGCAAGCCACCAACCAGATGACCAATGCCATGGCGGGCACGATGTTACACCTCTTATATAATATAGGAATCAGCGTGAGCACGATGGCGGGACCGATCAGCCAATAGCCCACCGGCATCAGCACGGTGAGCACAGCCAACTGCGCCTTGCGGTTGAGCAGCTGCACACACACCGCCAGCGCCAATGCTAAAAGAACCGCTACAGTTAACGTCATCGGGAAACGGATATCCGTCCACAGATAAGTCAGCACCAACGACGGCACCAGACTCAACAGAGACAGATACCTATGCTTGGGCGAGCCTATCAACAGGAAGGAGAGCCAGGTGATGACGACAAACAACGCGCCATACCAAATGGCACCCGCCAGCGGGTTCAGGAAGAACTGCACCATCATCTCACCTAAGTACTGCGCCAGTCCACCGGGCACGACAAGCCGTTCCATCAGATAGTCGGTATTCCACAGAAACAGCTGCGCCTGTTCGCGCGCCAAGAGTAAGAACGGCAGTCTGAGCAGGAAATAGCCTGATACCGCTATCCCCAGCACCGCCACGAGCAGCCATAGCCCGTTATGCTGTATATACGTCTTTGCCTTCATCATTTAGGTTAGAAAAAGATGCTGCAAAGTTACAATTTTATTCCAACATCACCAAAGAATTTACAAAAAAAGATGCCGCATCATCACGATGCAGCATCTCCGAAAATACCAAAACAATGTGTCTAATACTAACTACTATAACTAACTTATAAAATTTAGTCAATCAGAAATTAATTTTCACCTGTGTAACCAGCATTCTGCTCACACTCAGAGTTCATGAGAATCTCGTTCTCAGGAATTGGCATAAACATCTTATCCATGCTGAAGTTGAAGCTACGGGCAGTACGCCACTCCATGATTACAGAAGGTCCGTTCTCAGGTAAAGAGTTCTTTGGATATACAGTGTTTACGTGATCCTCCAAGAAACCTGACTTGTGCATATCTGAACGCAGGTAAGGCTCTGCAGAGAACTCCTTGCGGCGCTCGATATTAACAGCAACCTTCCAAACCTCTGAGCTATAGCCATAATCATTCTTAATCTTGGTGTAGTACTCCTTAGCATCGGGAACGTTAACCTTCTCAGTATTGAATGGGAAAGGATAGCTTGTTACGTCAACAGCATCACCATGACCCTGATCGCCGTAGAAATCGGCCATCTTCTGATGGTAAGCCAGATACTTAGACAGGTCCTTACCAACCTCGAGGTTACCGAATGCACGCTCACGGATCTGCTTTACGAGATCCCAGCCTTCATTCTCCTTACCAAGACGGAAACAGCACTCTGCCTGGTCGAGCAGTACGTTAGCATAACGCTTGAAGTAGATGTGGTCGGGGAGCCAGAGCATACCTGTTGACCAGTCGCAACCACGACCGTTACGCCAGTGCTTTGTTGACCATACGGTAGGAGCGGGGTCAGAAGCCTCCCAGTGGAAACCGTCCCAACCTACATACTCCTGATTGAATGGGTTGAAGCCAATGGGGTGCAGAGGGTCATAGATACCATTGTCACCCTTTTCAGTAATCTTATAGGCATCATAGGTATCCTGATCGAATACATAGTCATCCTTGCCATCTACAGTCACCTTCTTGTATCCACGCAGGTGGCTCTTGTTGGCCTTCATCCAAGCTTCAGAGGGCTTTACACGCTGTTCCCATGTGGGATGATCCTTGCGCAACTCGTAAGGAACAGTTGCAGTTACCATTGAACCATCACGACGCTTGTCGAAAGAACCTGCATAATCTCCATCAAGATAATTCTCGAAAGAGTCATACAACTCCCAAGACATCTGGTAAGTACCCCATGCACCGTTTGATGTAGGACCAAAGTAGAAACCAGTCCAACCATGTGCGCCGGCGTGCTTAGAGTTATCCCATGAACCATATTCATCACCACAGTTCAGAAGAATCTGCCAGATACACTCCTTAGGCCATGCCTCATCA
This sequence comes from Prevotella sp. P6B4, assembly GCF_000619985.1. Taxonomy (NCBI): domain Bacteria; kingdom Pseudomonadati; phylum Bacteroidota; class Bacteroidia; order Bacteroidales; family Prevotellaceae; genus Prevotella; species Prevotella sp. P6B4. Next base: position 8,452 of record NZ_JHVE01000002.1, on the reverse strand, counting down.
GCATCGTACAGAGTCGTGTAAGAAGGATTCAGCTCATATACGCCACTATCGATAATCTTCTTGAAAGTATCGTAAGCCAGCTGGTAGCACTCGTTAGCCTTCTCGGGAACGGTGTAAGCTTTCCACATGTAGGCGTCGCCGAGGAATGCCAGAGCCATACCCTTGGTACAACGACCATACTGACCCTGGAATGGTTCCCAGTCGAGCAGTTCAGCAGCCTCCTTAAAGTCGGCAATCACGAAGTCCCACATCTCCTCGAAATCCTTAGCCTTAGCCTTGGTGGGCGTATTGTTATAGTTCTCACCAGTGATCAAGAGGGGCACACGGCCGAAGGTATTAGCCAGACCGAAGAACTCGAAGCCACGGAGAGCCATCGCCTCACCCTGCAGATGGCGCTTTACATCATCAGAGATGTTTTCAGCGGTCTCCAAACCAGCCAGGAAGTCGTTACAACGAGATGCACAAGTGTAAGACTGGGTCCAGAAGGTCTTCAGCTGAGCCTGTGAAGATGTCCAACCCTGGGTCATGAAGTCCTTATCCCAACCAGAGGCCTGAGAGTCCATTGTGGGGTGACAGCCATTGAAGATCCAGTATTTATAAGGGTCGTCATTCGTACGAGGCAGGAGCTGGTCGTAACAACCAGTCATACCCTTAATGGCGTTGGCATCCGACTCAAACAACGCATCACCTGACAGCATCGAGTAGTGCGTAACATCGAGGAACTCATCGTTGTTGCAAGAGGTCAGGCCTAAACCCATAGCACCGCACAACGCAGCTCCGAAAATGAAATATCTTGTTTTCATATTTGTTGATTCTTTATGATTTTCTTAACTACTTAATCTACTTAACTACAAAGTTTAGAATGTAACATTAACACCGAATGAATAGGTACGTGGCATTGGATAACGACCAGTATCAAGACCAGTGTAGAGTACACTTCCCTGACCGCACTCAGGATCTCCGTACTTGTTGTAGCCAGAGATGCAGCATACATTCTGAACAGCGAGGTAAACTCGTGCATTCTGGATGAACAGCTTGCTGGCGATGTTCTTGGGGAGGGTATAACCAACCTGAATGTTAGAGATCTTCAGGAAGTCACCATTCTTAATCCAAGCGTCGCTACCGCGCATGTTGTAGTTCTCATCAAGAATTGACAGACGAGCCTCAGTTCCATTAGGATTAGAGGGTGACCATGCGTTAGCAGCAGCCTCCTTCAGGATGTTTGGAGAGGTACCATCGTCAGAGCAGAACATGTTGGTCAGACGCATAGCTGAGTAAGAGTAGATCTTCTGACCGAGTACACCGTGCATCTGCATGGTGAAGTCGAAGTTCTTATAGCTTGCACCGAGTTTCAAACCGTAGTTCAAAGTTGGGAAACCATGACCGAGGATATCCATATCACCCTCGTCGATTGTACCATTACCATCGAGATCCTTGAACATATAGTCACCCAATCGAGCTTTTTCCTGACCCTGTGCCTTAGCCTTAGCAAGCATAGTTTCGTCCTTAATGATACCCTCTACACGGTAGCCATAGAATGATCCTACAGCCTCACCTTCCTTACAGATAGAGTGGTTGCCCCAGTGATAACCATCGGCAGCACCTACAGCACCGGTGTTAGAACCGTCACCAGTTCCCTGACCAGATGAGTCTGAGTTAGTGTTGTAGATAGGATCACCCATCTTCTTAACCTTATTGCTCAGAGTAGAACCAGTCAGAGTAGCATTTACGGTCCAGTCCTTATTGATGCGCTTGTTGTAGCCAACCATGAACTCGATACCCTTGTTCTGGATCTCACCATAGTTGGTATAGATGCTTGCGAAACCTGATGAAGGACGGATGTTACGCCAAAGCAGCAGGTCCTTAGAGGTACGTACGAAGTAATCCAAACCGATAACGAGCTCGCTGTTGAAGAAAGCAGCGTCGATACCGAAGTTGAGCTGTTCGTTGGTCTCCCACTTCAGGTTAGTATCCTTCAGAACAGAGTAGTAACCCATTGTTACGTTAGGAGTACCGGTACCCATACCAAGAGCATCGTTAGCACCATAGTAAATATAACGACCATCAACGTTCAAACCGATTACAGCATTGTCGGTAGCACCACCGGCATTACCAGTCTGACCCCAACCGAAACGGAGCTTCAAGTTGTTCACCCATTTAACGTCCTTCATGAAGTCCTCCTCAGAGATACGCCAACCGGCAGCTACTGATGGGAAGGTACCCCAACGGTTACCAGCACCGAAGTTAGAAGAACCGTCGCGACGGATAGTAGCAGTCAACAGATAACGATCCATCAGGCTGTAAGCCACACGACCGAAGTAAGAGATACCGCGGCTCTCGAGGTTCAAGCCACCACTTGCATTACGCTTGGTAGGCTGAGTGGTCAGACCCAGGTCACGGTTGTTAGCAGACTCATAACCTACAGAAGAACCGCTAACCCACTGACCATACCAGCGAGAAACCTCATTACCGAGCATGACAGTCAGGTTGTGGATATCGTTGGTCCAGTTGTAAGTAGCTGTATTCTGGATGCGGAGAGTCTGGCTCTCGCTATCACCGAGGTCGAAACGATAGTCGTTGTTCTCAGCTGGGTTATAGTAAGCGTCACCATTACCCTTAGTTACGTCGATAGCCTGACCATTGATATAGTTCACGCGCTTGATACCACCATAGAAGTTCTGGTTAGAACTTGCACTGTAGTCATAAGAAATCTGAGACTTCAAAGAGAGGCCCTTGATAGGAGTGATAGTCAGGTGAGCAGTAGAAAGAGTACGGTTGTTACGGTTACGACCGTTCAGCTCCATCTGCTTAGCATACATATTACCTAAGGTAGTACCCCAGAAACCATCGTTGAAGTTCTTACCACCAGTAACATCACCATAAGTACCGTCAGGATTTACAACGTTTGGAGAAACGTATGTACCTGCAGGAATACCATGATCCTTATAAGTAACGGTACCGCTGGTAATGAAGTCCATTGAAGGACATGCGAAAGCGTAGTCACGCAGAGATGACAGGTTACCGAAGTTACCTACAGACACGTTTGAACCATGGCTGTCAGAGTGGGTCCAAGAAACATCGGCACCAAATGAGATGAATTTGTTAACCTGTGTGGTTACATTAGCGCGGGCATTGAGGCGCTGATAAGTAGTATTAACAACTACACCATCATTGCGCAGGAAGCCGATAGAAGCGTTGTACTGGGTCTTCTCGTTACCACCAGAAGCAGAAACATTGTAGTTCTGGCGCCAAGCGGCACGTGTCATCTGGTCCTGCCAGTCAATGTACTTACGCTTGCCATCATACTCCTCATCCCAAACAGGATTCCACATCAGAGCCTTACCATTATATACCTGACCGTCGTTGATACGGGCCTGGCGGAGGTTTCTGGCGTACTGGTCGCCATCACAAACATCCAGTGTAGAGCTGAGAGTCTGAATACCGAAGTCGGCTGTTACATTAATATTAGTATGACCCTTTGTACCATGCTTGGTGGTGATCATGATCACACCGTTAGCACCTGCAGCACCATAGATAGCGGTAGCAGAGGCATCCTTCAAAACGTCGATAGTCTCGATGTCGCTGGGGCTTACGAAGCTGGCGTCAGTACCAACCTGGATACCGTCAACAACATACAGAGGAGCAGCACTACCATTAATGGTAGCGACACCACGGATACGTACCTGAGCCTTAGCATCAGGAGAACCGTCCTGCATGGTAACGATTACACCAGGAGCTGCGCCCTGCAGACCCTGTGCGATGTTGATTGGAGCACGCTTCATCATGTCCTCTGTGTTTACAGAAACAACAGAACCAGTGATGTCGCTCTTCTTCATAGTACCGTAACCAACAACTACGATGTCGCTCAGTACCTGTGCATCTTCCTTCAACACGATGGTGAGATTAGATTTACCGGCTACTTTTACACTCTGAGACACATAGCCTACATAAGAGATGTTCAGGGTAGCATTAGAGGCTGCCTGAAGCTGGAAATTACCATTGAAGTCAGTGATCACACCAGTATTAGTACCTTGTACCTTTACTGAAGCACCAATGATTGGTTCACCAGCTTCATCATTCACCGTTCCCTTAACCAGACTCTGAGCCAGCGCTCCCAATGGGAACAAACAGAGCAGGAACAGTGCCATTAACGGCTTTTCGATTGATTTAAAATTCCACATAATTAATTTAATTAGTTAGATAATTGTAATATATGTTTGGCTGAATTTGTCATTCAAACCTAAAGTTTTAAGCTTGCAACAGCATTGGCGTTATTGGCCGCGTTTTCGGCTGCAAATATATATTAAAATTAACTTAAATACTTTATTTTATGTAACGCAGAGTTTATAAAATCAAAATAATGCCTTAAAATGTTACACGACACAAATTTTGTGTTACAAATTGCAAACAAACATTATTAAACGTTTAACAATAATTCTACTCATATTATTAAAAAATATGTAACTTTGCAACAGAAAGCATGACAATAATAAGTAATAAACCATCGCCAATGAAGAAAATTTGTATTTCAGTACTGATGTCTGTGCCTTTGCTGACCATGGCACAGAACCCAGTGATCCGCGACCAGTTCTCGGCCGACCCGACGGCTCGCGTGTTCAACAACAAGGTGTATCTCTATCCATCGCACGACATCCTGCCACCTGCCAACCAGCAGCGCAAGGACTGGTTCACCATGGAGGACTACCATGTATTCTCGTCGGAGAACCTGACCGACTGGACCGACCATGGTGTGATTGTTACCCAGAACAAAGTACCCTGGGTGAAGCCTAACTCCTACTCGATGTGGGCACCCGACTGTATCTACAGAAACGGGAAGTACTACTTCTATTTCCCCTCAACACCTGCTAACGGCTTCGGTTTCGGCATCGGTGTAGCCATCGCCGACAGTCCTGAAGGACCATTCGTACCAGAAGCAGAGCCCATCAAAGGCATCAGCGGCATCGACCCCTGTGTGCTCCAGGCATCTGACGGCAATGCCTATATCTTCTGGGGAGCAGGTCGTTGTGCCAAGCTCAAACCCAACATGAAGGAACTTGCCGACGATACCCCCAAGGAGAAAGTGAAATGGGGCGACCGCGAATTCGAGATGTATGGTGTGAACTGCCTGAAAGGGCTGCCTAACCGTCAGGCGGAAGGTCCATTTGCCTTTGAGTACAACGGCAACTACTACCTCACCTACCCTTACGTCAGAGAGAATACCGAAGTACTGGGCTATGCCATGAGCAAAAGCCCGATGGGGCCCTACGAATACAAAGGACTGATCATGGCCGAGCACGACAACGGCTGCTGGACCAACCACCACAGCATCGTCAACTACAAGGGCCAGTGGTATCTGTTCTATCACCGTAACCATTTCTCACCCCGCGACGACAAGCGCCGCTCGGTATGTATCGAGAAACTGAGCTTCAACCCAGACGGCACCATCCAGGAGGTGAAGCAGACCATGCGTGGTGTGGGTATCAACCAGGCCACAGAACGTATTGATATCGACCGCTACAGCGCTGCCAGTCAGGATGTGACCACTCAGCTGATCGACACCGTGAACACCTTCCGCAGCTTCCAGGCTACCCTCCCTGCCAAAGGCAGCTGGTTGCGATACAACGATGTGGATCTCGCCTGTCTGACCGACGGCTATGTCCTCATCAATGCCAAAGCCGCCAATAACACCAAGTTCTATCTCCGTGAGAAGAATGCCAAAGGCAAGATCATCGCCAAGTTCGATATGACCGTGAAGCCTGAGATGCCTGCCGGAACTCCCGCTATGTTCCGTCGCGACTTCAGTAACCAGTGGCTCACCCTCACAGCGCCATTGGAGTACACCCCCAAAGGTGTGACCGACCTGGTGATCACCGTTGAAGGCGATGCCGGCATCAGCGTGGACTGGGTACAGTTCAAGAACCGTCCTAAGTATTTCTCACGTGCTACTGCCACACCAGCAAAGCCCGATGAAGAAGGTTTCATCCGCCGTTGGCTGCTCTTAGAGCCTATCGACAAGCCCAACAGCGGCAATACAGTATTTACCGACTCTTATCTGCGTGAACATTTCAACATGCCCTATTTCAAAGGACAGCAGACTATCGTACCAAAGGATGGTCAGAAGGTGAAGGTATCCTTCAAACGCGAAGAGGTACCCGCCGGCTTCGGCCGCAGCTTCGGCCAGTCTCAGGAGCCTGCTAAGCCCAAAATAGTCAACGTTAATCAGACGCTCACCTGGCACGCCCTCGACAGCGAGAACATGAACGTGAAGCTGTTCCGCTTTGCCGAGAAATGGGGCCAGCAGGTATATGGCGTGCTCTTCTGGGCAGTAACCATTATCGACTGCGACGAGGATATCGACAATGTCCGTCTGGCCGTAGGTTCCAACTCCGCCTCGATGTGGTGGCTGAACGGCGAAGAGGCCCTGCTGCTTAGTGGCGACCGTCGCATGGTGAAGGACGATGCCATGTCGCCACGTCTGAAGCTGAAGAAAGGTCGTAACATCCTGCGTGGTGCCATCATCAACGGCCCCGGCATGAGCGACTTCTGCGTCCGTTTCCTCGACGAGAAAGGTACTCCCGTTACCAACTACAAGGTAGTTAATAATTGAAAACTGACAATTGATAATTGATAATTATGAAAAAACTTCATACAATACTGGCGACACTTGCTGTAACAGCAGCCGCTCATGCGCAGATTGGCGCTCCTTATATTCACGACCCCTCGACACTTGCTGAGTGTGATGGCAAATACTACACCTTCGGTACTGGCGGCGGTGGCCTCATCTCGGCCGACGGCTGGAGCTGGAACAGCGGTGCCGACCGCCCTGGTGGCGGCGCAGCACCCGACGTTCTGAAGATTGGCGACCGTTACCTATGTATCTATGGCGCCACGGGTGGTGGCTTAGGCGGCGGTCACGCTGGTCGTATCCTCACCATGTGGAACAAGACCCTCGACCCCAAGTCGCCCGACTTCAAATGGACAGAGGCTGTAGAGGTGTGTGCCTCTGACGGCATGGAGGATCAGGACGCCATCGACCCAGGACTCCTGTTAGACCCCACCACGGGGCGTCTGTGGGTCAGCTACGGCACGTATTTCGGTACCATCCGACTGATAGAACTCGATCCCAAGACCGGTTTCCGTAAGAAAGGCAACAAAGAGAAGGACATTGCCATCGACTGCGAGGCATCCGACCTGATGTACCGCGATGGCTGGTACTATCTGCTGGGAACCCACGGCACCTGCTGCGACGGCGTGAACTCTACCTATAATATCGTAGTAGGTCGCTCACGCAGTGTTCAGGGCCCTTATCTCGACAATGTGGGCCGCGACATGTTGCATGGTGGCGGTAAGATGGTGATTGCTGCCGAGGAGCGTGCCTGCGGTGCCGGACACTTCGGCCGTTACATCATCGACGAAGGCGTAGAGGTGATGTCGTTCCACTGGGAGGCCGACTTCGAACGGAGCGGTCGCTCGGTATTGGCCGTACGTCCTCTCGTCTGGAAGAACGGCTGGCCTGTAGCTGGTGATAACTTCAAGGGCGGCACCTTCGAGATTGAGTCGGAGCGTCGCGGTTACGCCTTAGAGCTGACCGTTGATTTCGTCCGTATGCAGCAGGAGCGTCAGGGCTGGTTCAACCGTGAGCAGATGCAGCAGCCCGTAAAACCCATTGCCAACCAGACACTTGCCGAGGTCATCGGCACCTGGCCTCAGGGTAACATCCCTGCTCGTATCGGCGACTATATGCACCGTCCGCACCAGCGCTGGACCATCACACCGGTTGATGCTGCCGGCGGCTATCTGAGCAATCCTTACTTCAAGATCACCATCGAAGGTACAGAGCGTGCCCTCGCTGCTACTGCCGACAAGGAGGTGACCACAGTTCCCGCCTATACCGGCGCCGACGAGCAGCTCTGGCGTATCGAACAGCTCACCGACGGTACCTACCGTATCATGCCGAAGGCCATCCCTGGTCAGCCCGGTGTGAACACCGAGTTCTGCCTCTATTCAGCAGGTGACTCTACGCCGACATTAGCAAAGTATGATTTCACTTCCGACAACTCGAAGTGGAACTTCAAGAACCACTAAACAATAAAGCTCCCCTCCTTATGCGGGAGGGCACTGAAAAAGCCCTCCATTTGAGGGGGCAACCTTGATTTTTATTAAAAGCAGATTGCATATAGCCGTTACATACGGATTGGCAATCTGCTTTTTTCAATTTTCAGTTTGTGGTCAGTAATACCCCCAGATGAGGTTTATACGGCTTCTTAAAGAGCTTTTTTTGAGAAATATATTCTTTGCTCAGATTAGTTTGAGGATTCTCTTGATATTTGCGGCAAAAATGGTGATAGCTCCTTGCATTTGCATGGAGTACAGGCCATATGATTCTGCCCTGTTGTAGCCATAGACGTGCTTCAGCTCTGCATTTTTTGCCTCTATCTTATATCTTTCCCTG